>JAPPAB010000174.1 GCA_026705765.1 Gemmatimonadota bacterium | reverse complement strand
AGAAAACAAAAAAAAGTCTGTGCGGGTTGTCAACCCGCACCTACGGATCAACGGATCGTCCGCCCCGTCTAAAAAGACCGCATCAAACCCACGATTTTGCCAGCAATGCGAAATGACTCGTGGCTTTCACCCACCACAATGGGTTGATAGGCTTCATTTTCGGGCACCAACTTGACCTCCGAACCCTCTCGATAGTAGCGCTTAACCGTTGCTTCTTCGCCAATCACAGCAACGACAATCTCGCCTTGATGGGCGGATTCTTGATGGCGTGCGAGCACAAAATCGCCGTCTAATATTCCAGCATCGCGCATGCTATCACCCTCAACCTGGAGGGCAAAAACATCGCCCCGCGGTACAAACCCGGAATCGACCGCAAGCGTACTCTCGATATTTTCCATTGCCAGAATCGGTTCACCGGCAGCAACGCGCCCAATTACCGGCACTTCGCGCACATCGCCGGAAAGCGATGCATCGCGCGCCTGATAATCCGTCAACTCAATACTGCGCGACAACATGGCAGTTCGTCGAATATACCCTTTTTTTTCCAATGCAGACAGCGTAGTTCGCACGCCATTGGTAGAAGCAATGCCAAAAGCCTCCATAATTTCTCGGATCGTAGGCGGATATCCCTGGTTGCGAATCACCTGGGCAATAAAATCGTATATCTCCTGTTGGCGCGCAGTTAGTTTTTTTCGCATAACACACCTCCTTATTTATTTTTTTAAAATGCACATATCCATAACCTGCACATTTGAATATAGTGAACGTTCGTGCATCCGTCAAGTTTTCATCTCAAATAATTCTCAAAAAATGTATCATCTTTCCCCATTTCGTCCATTCTAAACACCGTTCTTGACACCGCAAATACCCCCTTGTATCTTATTTCTATAAGCGCAGATCACAGCACTGAATGGATAGAGCATCATGAAAAACCTCACATTTGACGAATACGTACCCTTTGCCTGGCATGGCATTGGCCTGACCATACCATCGGAATGGAACCCGGGCAAAATATCTGGCGAAGCCAACTCGGGCGAAGTGCGCCTCGACGATTCTCAAATTGCACGCCTCGAACTCGAATGGAAAGAAGCGCGAGGGGATGACCGCGTAGCGCAAATTGTGGATCGCTACATCGAAGGCCTGGCGAAAAACGCCAAAAAACAAAAAAGTCGCCTTCGCGTTGAACGCAACCCCCAAGCCATTGACCTCGACCTTCCCGCCATGCAAAACACCCAGTATTTTATCTGGGAATCGCGTTACACAGTACACACACTCGCAACGTATAGTCCCGCCTCGGACCGCCTCATTTTTATTCGCATTATGGGGCGCACAGATGAAAACCTCGCCCCCGTTCTACCTCTCATCCTCAACACCCTTCAAGACACCCCACCCGGCGATCCTCTGACATGGGCACTCTACGATATGATCTGTCAATCGCCCCCGGAATACGAACTCGAAAATTTTGAACTCAAATCCGGGCATATAGGCTTGAGATTTCAAAAAGACAGCACGCGGCTCAATATTGACCGCTTCAGCTTAGCGCGCACAATCCTCAGCGGCAAAGACCTCGATGAATGGTACGTTGAATTTTTTACAAAAGACCTCCGACATATTCACGTTGAGACCGATATCCAAACCCGGGATCCCAACATCGTACTCTCGGTCAATGGACGCCCCAAAAGCCGATGGCAGGGCCTTCTCCAACCCTTGCCCTTTTGGAATATGCGCCCCCGCCAGAATCTTTCGGGACGAATTTGGACCGATATGGAGACCAATAAAATTTTTGTTGTACAAACCTATTGGAAAAAATCCGAAGGTGTCCCAAACCTCGATGCCTATTGCAAGGATGTAAAAGCCATTTCCTGACAGAATATTGTTTATCCTGTCTATTCGCGGAGTCCTGTTATGCTATTCAAAAAACAACCCAAAATTGGCCGCGACGCCATGTTCAAATCCAAGCCCGTTCGCAACAACCAGGTAGAATGGGAAAAAAACGACAATGGCGAGATCCACGTCACCCTCACCCGTGGCGATTCGTGGAAAGTGCGCACGCTATCTAAAATCTTTTGGATTCCCCAACAAAAAACACTGGTACTCGATGAAATTGGCGCACAGGTCTGGGACATGTGCGATGGACGCACAACCGTCGAAGCCATCATCAGACGCCTGAGCAAAACCCACCAACTCAATGTAAAAGAGGCCGAAATATCCCTGCTCGCCTATCTCAAAAAGCTCGGACAAAAAGGGCTACTCGGCTTTGCCGTTGCCAAAAAAGACCTGCCCGGTAGCAAGCGTCGCAGGCGCGCCAGCGGCAAGGCATGGGGATAGTTTAACACCTCTAATATGTTACTTTACAACAAATTGTTTTTGGTTTTTTTTATTTTTTTAATCTTGACATTTTTGTATGCTTTGGGTAAGTTTGCCATTGCACGGCTTACTTTTTAGACCCCAAAAGGAGTCCTACAATGAGTTCACAGGCCCAGGAACTTGAAACGCTAGCAACGGGTGATTACAAATTTGGATGGGTGACAGATATCGAGCAGGAATCTGCGCCTCCAGGTCTGAATGAAGACATCATTCGATTTATTTCTGAGAAAAAAAATGAACCCGACTGGCTGCTCGAATGGCGCTTAAAAGCCTATCGCCATTGGCTGACCATGACAGACCCGCTCAAACGCAAAAAAAGCGAACAGTGGGCCATGGTCACCTACCCCGATATCGACTATCAAAGCATCGTGTATTACGCAGCCCCGAAAAACGCAGGCGATGGTCCCGCAAGCCTGGACGAAGTCGATCCCGAACTGCTCGCCACCTATGAAAAACTCGGCATCCCCCTCGAAGAGCAAAAAATGCTGGCCGGTGTCGCTGTCGATGCGGTCTTTGACAGCGTCTCAGTCGCCACCACCTTTAAGGAAACACTCGCCGAAGCAGGTGTCATCTTTTGCTCTTTTTCAGAAGCCGTACAAGATCACCCCGACCTCGTGCGCAAGTATCTCGGTTCTGTCGTCCCACACACCGACAATTATTTTGCCGCCCTCAACTCGGCAGTCTTTAGCGATGGATCCTTCTGCTATATCCCCAAAGGCGTGCGCTGCCCCATGGAATTATCGACGTATTTCCGCATCAACGCCGCCAACACCGGACAGTTTGAGCGCACGCTCCTCATCGCCGATGAGGGTGCTTATGTATCGTATTTAGAGGGCTGTACAGCGCCAATGCGCGACGAAAATCAACTCCACGCAGCCGTAGTCGAACTCGTCGCACTCGACAATGCACAGATCAAATACTCCACCGTCCAAAACTGGTACCCCGGCGACATAGACGGCAAAGGCGGCATCTACAACTTCGTCACCAAACGCGGCGCCTGCCGGGGCGAAAATTCCAAAATCTCCTGGACACAGGTCGAAACCGGATCGGCCATCACCTGGAAATATCCCAGTTGCATTCTTCAGGGGAACAACTCGGTGGGCGAATTTTACTCTGTCGCCGTCACCTCCCTCAAACAACAGGCGGACACCGGCACCAAAATGATTCACATAGGGAAAAACACCCGAAGCACCATCATTTCCAAAGGCATATCCGCCCTGCGCGGACAAAACACCTATCGCGGTGCCGTACAAGTCCTCAAAGGCGCGCACAACGCCAGAAACTTTACCCAATGCGACTCCATGCTCATCGGCGACCAGTGCGGCGCACACACCTTTCCCTATATCGACGTGCGCAACCCATCCGCACAGGTCGAGCACGAAGCCACCACATCCAAAATAGGCGAAGACCAGATCTTCTATTGCAACCAGCGCGGCATCTCCACAGAAGACGCCGTCTCAATGATCGTCAATGGCTTCTGCAAAGAAGTCCTTGCAGAACTGCCCATGGAATTTGCAGTCGAAGCCCAAAAACTCCTCGGCATCAGTCTCGAAGGCAGTGTCGGTTAGATCACAATTTAAGGAATGGAATAACATGCTCGAAATTCGGAATCTGCACGCAGGTGTGGAAGGCGCGGAAATTCTTCACGGCATCGACCTCAAGGTCAACGCGGGAGAAATCCACGCCATTATGGGACCCAACGGGTCGGGCAAAAGCACATTGGCCCAGGTACTCGCAGGCCACGAAGCCTATAGCGTTACAGAAGGCGAAGTCATCTACGAGGGCCAGGACCTGCTCGATATGGACCCGGATGAACGCGCAGCACATGGCGTCTTCCTCGCCTTTCAGTACCCGGTAGAAATACCCGGCGTCAACAGCGCGTACTTCCTGCGCACAGCACTCAACGCCCTTCGAACGGCCAGAGATGAAGAAGAAGTCGATGCCATAGACTTTCTCGCGCTGATTCGCGACAAACTCAAACTGGTCGAAATGGACGAAAAATTCCTCAAACGTTCGGTCAACGAAGGCTTTTCCGGCGGCGAAAAGAAACGCCATGAAATTCTGCAAATGGCCGTCTTAGAACCCCGCCTCGCCATACTCGACGAAACCGACTCCGGACTCGATATCGACGCCCTACGCGTTGTTGCCAACGGCGTCAATACACTCCACAGCGCGGACAAAGCGACCATTGTGGTCACACACTATCAGCGCTTGCTCAACAATATCGTGCCCGACTTCGTCCACGTTATGCTCGACGGACGCATCGTGCAATCGGGCGACAAAACACTCGCCCTGGAATTGGAAGAAAAAGGCTATGACTGGATCAAAGAAGAACACGCGACACACAGCGTCTAATCACACATCCTGGATTCAAAAATTTGAATCCAGCCTCAACGGCCAGCCACTGCGAGCGTTGCGCCAACAGGCAATCGCCGACTTTGACCGCCTGGGATATCCCACCACAGCGGATGAAGCCTGGAAAAGCGTGAATCCATCTGCGCTCATCAGAACCAACTTTGAGCCTGCAGCCCCTGCCACCCTTGCAGATGCAGAACTGGAACCCTTCATCTATCCCGACCTGCAGGGCATCCGCCTCGTATTCGTCAATGGGCATTATGCGCCAGAACACGCATCCGACATACCAGAAGGCATAACCATCGCCAACCTCGCCGACGTGTACGACCACCCACTCGTCAAAGCGCACCTGGGCAAACTCGCACAAACCACAGATTTGGCCTTCACCGCCCTCAACACGGCATTCATGCGCGATGGCGTATTCATCCATGTTCAGCGCAACGTCACAGTCGAAGCCCCCGTGCATATCCTCTTTATCACAACGGCGTCAGAAATCCCCACAATATCTCATCCGCGCAACCTGATCATCGCGGATGAAAACAGTCAGCTTTCACTTGTTGAAACCTATGTGGGAACCGGCACAGAGACTTATTTTACCAATGCAGTCACAGAAATCATCGCCCGCGACAATGCCAGCGTAAACTGTATCCGCCTCGAATTGCAGGGCACAGCGGGTTTGCACGTCGCCAATTTTCAGGCACAACTCGGGCGCAGCAGCAGGATGACCTTTCACGATTTTACATTCGGCGGGGCATTTGTTCGCAACGACGTAAGCGCGTACCTGCGCGGCGAAGGCAGCGAAGCGACCGTCAATGGACTTTATGCCCTCGAAGGATCCCAACAAGTCGATAACTACACCCTGCTTGAACACGCCGAACCCCATTGCCCCAGTCACGAACTCTACAAAGGAATTCTGGGAGGATCTTCTCGCGCGATTTTCCGGGGAAAAATTCACGTCCATCAAAAAGCGCAACACACCGATGCCTACCAGCAAAACGAAAATATTCTGCTTTCGGACAACGCGCGCGTCAACACCAAGCCCCAGCTCGAAATCTACGCCGACGAAGTCAAGTGTTCGCATGGCGCAACAATAGGCCAACTCGACGAAAACGCGCTCTTTTACCTGCAAGCGCGCGGCATCCCCAAAACCGAGGCAAAGCAAATTTTGCTCCGCGCTTTTGCCGATGACATTATCGGGCGCGTGACCCTTGCCCCCGTGCGGTCGCACCTGAGCGACTTAATCGACACCCGCCTCGAACACATCGATGCAAAGGACATCGCATGAATTCGCCTCTGGACATCTTAACGCTCCAACCGCCCGAGCCAGTTGTGCGTCCAGCACCGCCCTTTGACGTGCGCCGCATTCGCGCGGACTTTCCCATTCTGGGCCAACAAGTGCAGGGCCGACCGCTCGTGTACCTCGACAATGGCGCCACAGCGCAAAAACCCCGCGCAGTCATCGATGCCCTCTCGCATTATTACACCGACCAGAATGCCAATGTACACAGAGGCGTACACCACCTCTCGCAAATAGCGACCGATGCCTATGAAGCCGCCAGAAGAAAGGTGGCGACCTTTATCAACGCGGCCTCAGACAGAGAAATCATCTTTGTGCGCGGAACCACCGAAGGCATCAACCTCATTGCACAAACCTTTGGACGCGATCAAATCGGCGAGGGCGACGAAATCATCATCACCGAAATGGAGCACCATTCCAACATCGTCCCCTGGTGGATGCTCTGCCGGGAAAAGGGAGCCAAACTGCGCGTCATCCCCATGAACGACCGGGGCGAACTCTGCATGGACACATATCAAACCCTTTTCTCCCCTCGCACAAAACTCGTCTCCATCGTACACATCTCCAATGTCCTCGGCACAGTCAATCCCGTAAAAAAAATGGTGCAAATCGCACACGCCCACGGCGTGCCCGTACATATCGACGGCGCACAAGCCGTGCCCCATCAGCGCGTGGATCTCCGCGCCCTCGGCTGTGAATTCTATACCTTTTCGGGACACAAAATGTTTGCACCTACAGGCATTGGCGTCCTGTACGGCTGCGAAACATACCTCGATACCATGCCGCCCTACCAGGGTGGGGGCAGCATGATCCAGAGCGTTGACTTTGACAGTATTACGTACGGAAACTTACCCAACAAATTTGAAGCGGGAACGCCCAATATCGCGGGCAGTATTGGCCTGGGAGCCGCCATTGATTACCTCAACAGCATCGACTTTGATGGCGCGACAAAATACGAAGCCAATCTGCTGGAATACGCACACGACGCACTGCGCGGCGTGCCGGACCTCAACCTGATCGGCACAGCCGAGCGCAAAGTAGGCGTGCTCTCATTTACCCTCGCCGATATTCACCCCCACGATGTGGGCACCATTCTCGACCAGGCCGGCGTCGCAGTTCGCGCTGGGCACCACTGCGCGCAACCCATTATGAAACACTACGACATACCCGCAGCAACGCGCGCTTCCCTGGCATTTTACAACACGCGTGAAGACATTGACGCGCTGGTCTCTGGCCTTCACACCGTGCGAAAGATTTTTGGCTGATGTCAGATTTGCGCGAACTCTACCAGCAACTCATTCTGGATCACAACAAAAACCCCAGAAATTTTCGCGTACTCGATCCAGCAGACCGCTTTGCCAAAGGCTATAATCCCCTTTGCGGCGATAAAGTACAGATCTATCTCCAACTCCACGGCGACCGCATAAAAGACATTGGCTTTCAGGGTTCGGGATGCGCCATTTCCAAAGCATCGGCTTCTTTAATGACCGAAACCATCAAAGGCAAAACCCTCTGCGAAACAGAAACCTATTTCAAAGACTTTCATGCGATGCTCACCGACCCATCCAGCAATCTCGACCTCGACCAGATGGGCAAACTATTTGTTTTTGCCGGCGTGCGCGACTATCCCACCCGCATCAAATGCGCGACCCTATCGTGGCACGCGCTCCGGGCAGCCATAGACAATGTCCAAACCCCCATAACAACAGAAAGAGATGACACATGAGCCTCCTGAACATCTTCCGCAAAGACACATCTGAATCCAGCGATGATTCCGACCATACTGAGGAAATTCACAATATTGAAGCCCCGGAATCACCGCCCGAAAAATCCCCGCCAGAAGGCCCCATCGACACCGAAGCCGTAAAAGAAAAAATCGTAAAAGCACTCAAAACTGTATATGATCCAGAAATCCCTGTTGACATTTACGAACTGGGCCTCATCTACGAGATCAACGTGGAAGAAGACGGCAATACCTACGTCCAAATGACACTCACTGCCCCCAACTGTCCCGCCGCGGGTATTTTGCCCGGACAGGTCGAATCCGCAGCCCGATCTGCCGAAGGCGTTTACGATGTCAAACTCGACCTCGTATTCGACCCTCCCTGGACGCCAGAACGCATGTCAGAAGCGGCCAAACTCGAATTGGGCATGTTTTGACAATATCTCTCAATGAAAAGGTTCTTTTATGAAATTGAGCACACAAGAAGAATACGGCCTCCGCTGTCTCATGCAGGTAGCACAGCGCGCATC
Source organism: Gemmatimonadota bacterium (assembly GCA_026705765.1). Taxonomy (NCBI): domain Bacteria; kingdom Pseudomonadati; phylum Gemmatimonadota; species Gemmatimonadota bacterium. Next base: position 66,747 of record JAPPAB010000174.1, on the reverse strand, counting down.
TGAAACCGGCGGCAGCATTTCGATTCCCGAAATCAGCCGCGCCGAAGGATTATCCACCGCCCATGTCGGCAAACTCGTCCGCCTCTTGCGCCTGGGCGACCTCGTCGAAAGTGTACGCGGTCAAGCCGGCGGGTATAAATTGGCTCGTCCCGCCAGTGAAATCCTGATCTCCGATGTGCTCGGTGCCCTCGGCGACCCATTCTTCAACGACGGCTTTTGCGATGAACACACCGGCTATGAAGCCTGCTGCACACATGCTGTCGATTGCTCAATTCGCTCCCTATGGAACGCCATCCAATTTGTGGTTGACCAGATGCTCGACCGCATTACATTGCAAGACCTGATGGGAGATGGGCACCAGCTCGAAAATCATCTCGCGCACAAAGCAGACGAACTCTTACAAGTCACAATGCCGTAATTGACACAGGAGAAACCCCATGGACATCACCGTCACAGACGTTGCACAAACAGAAATCACCCGCTTGATAAACGAGCAAGAACAGGTGATTACAGGCGTGCGCATCACCGCCGAGGCAACATCGCCTCTGCAGGCCAATTACCGCCTCGCTTTCGTGGCCGAAGGACAGGACACCGACCGCGACACCGCGATATCCTACGACGGCTTCAAAATTTACATCGACGAAAACAGCGTGCCTTATGCCCAGGACATCACACTCGATTTTGTCGATGGCCTGATGGGACGCGGCTTCAAAATTGACAACCCGCACAAAGTGCCCCCGCACCTCAAAGGCAGCGTGGCCGAAAAAATCCAAATGGTAATCGACGAAAAAATCAACCCGGGCATTGCCGCACACGGCGGTCACGTATCACTGGTCGATGTAAAAGAAGACACGGCCTTTCTCCAATTTGGCGGCGGATGCCAGGGCTGTGGGATGGTCGATGTCACCCTCAAACAAGGCGTGGAAGTCATGATCAAAGAAGCCGTCCCCGAAATCGCAAATATCCGAGATATAACAGACCACGCCGAAGGCACCAACCCGTATTACCAGACCACACAATAGAACTTTGGACGCCATCCCTACAAAAGCGCGTGCCCGATTCGTACATACAGAATCGGGCACGCTATTTTCATGCAAAACCACATCTCGCGGGATTCGTCCAGTTAAAAAAATTCCCACAAACCAAAACACACTTGCCGAGATACCTGTCTTATAAAAGTGAAATGTAGAAGTGCGCCTGTGCCTGGCCATCAAGCCCTCAATCCCCAACCATGCCCCACATCATTGTCGAAAACCTCGTCAAAACCTTCCAAATTGCCCAGCGCCAGCCCGGTGTGTGGGGTGCGCTGCGCGGCGTCATGCACCGCAGCTACCGCCAGATAACGGCCCTCGACGGCATCTCCTTCACCATTGAACCCGGCGAACTCATCGGTTATATCGGTCCCAATGGTGCGGGCAAATCCACCACAGTCAAAGTATTGTCCGGCATCCTCGTTCCCGATACTGGTCGCTGTGAAATCCTCGGCCGCATCCCCTGGAAAGAACGCATCGCCCACGTCGCACAAATCGGCGTGGTCTTTGGGCAACGCACGCAGTTGTGGTGGGACCTGCCCGTCATCGAATCTTTTGACCTGCTCCGCGACATCTATCGCGTCGACCATCACCAATATGCGCAAACCCGCGATGAAATGATCGCTATACTCAACCTCGAATCACTCCTCGACATACCCGTGCGTCAGCTCAGCCTGGGCCAGCGCATGCGCTGTGACCTCGCCGCTGCCCTCATACACCGTCCATCAATCCTCTTCTTAGACGAACCGACCATTGGCCTCGACATCGTCTCCAAACTCGCCGTGCGCGACTTCATCAAACGCCTCAACCAGGAGCGCGATGTCACCGTCATCCTCACCACCCACGACCTGGACGACATCGAAGCCCTCTGCACGCGGGTAATGGTCATCGGACAGGGCCAGATACTATCCGATGGCCCGCTCGAAAACCTTCGCGCTCGCGTCACCACAGAGCGCCGCCTCATCGTCGATCTCGAAGGCACAGAAGACATCACCGACCCCGACGCATCTGTCGTATTGCGCGACGGACACCGCGTACATCTCACATTTGACCCCGACCGCGTTGCCACGGCCGATTTAATCGCCCGCATCACGGCGCAACACCCCGTGCGCGACCTCTTTGTCGAAAACACCCCCATCGAAGAAATCATCTCGCGTCTCTATGCCGAAAATCGCTAACCGCACATCATCGCTGGCCATCAAACCGTACATAGCCGTACTCTCCGCCAGATTTCGCACGCTCTTGCAATACCGCGCTGCGGCATTCGCGGGATTCGGCACCCAACTCTTCTGGGGCCTCATCCGCGTCATGATCTTTGAAGCCTTCTACAGATCAACCACTGCGCCACAACCCATGACCGCCGATGAAGTCATCACCTATATATGGCTCGGCCAGGCATTTCTCGTTATCATTCCCTACCAGGGTGCCGACCCCGACGTGCGCGCCATGGTGCGTTCGGGCAATGTCGTCTATGAACTCGTGCGCCCGACCAACCTGTATTTCTTCTGGTACAGCCGCGCCATAGCGCAACGCACTGCGCCCGGCGTCTTTCGCGCCCTCCCCATGTTCATCACAGCCAGTCTCTTCTTCAACCTGCAAATGCCTCCCAATATCTCGGCTACATGTGCCTGGCTCGTATCGATGCTCTTTGCCGTCCTCATCAGCGCAGCCATCACCAATCTCCTGACCATTGCCCTCCTGTGGACCATATCTGGCGAGGGCCTGGGCGTACTCCTGAGTAGCTTGACCTGGCTCTTTAGTGGCATCATCATCCCCTTGCTCTTTTTTCCCGACTGGGCACAGACAGCCATCAACATCCTCCCATTTCGATACCTCATGGACATCCCCTTCCGATTCTACATAGGCCACATCCCACCAGAACAAATCTGGTATCACCTGCCGTTTCAAATCGCCTATCTGATTGCGCTGATCACTGCCGGGCACCTCATCATCACCCGCGGTATTCACCGCCTCGTCGCGCAAGGAGGATAATGCGATGGCCAACGCGCTCCGCCTCTACATGCACTATCTCAGCCAATCTATCCGCAGCCAAATGCAATATCGCGCATCATTCATCATGCTCTCATTTGGACATTTCCTCACCACCGGCATCGAATTTCTCGCCATTGCCTCCCTCTTCGCGCGATTCAAACACATCCAGGGTTGGGCCCTCCCCGAAGTGGCCTTTCTCTACGGCCTCATCAACATCTCCTTCGCCTTTGCCGACGCTGCCTCGCGCGGCTTTGACATATTCGGCACCATGGTCAAAAGCGGCGACTTCGACCGCCTCTTACTTCGCCCCCGCAGCACCGCCCTGCAACTCGCGGGCTATGAACTCACCCTCCGCCGCGTTGGCCGTCTGCTCCAGGGCATCGCTGTCTTCTCCTGGGCAAGCTACACCCTCGACATCGCGTGGTCTGTACCAAAAATCTATCTCGTCTTTACCGCCATATTTGGCGGTGCTTGCCTCTTTATCGGCCTCATGGTCATTCAAGCCACCATCGCGTTTTGGACCACCGAATCTCTCGAACTCATGAACACCATGACCTATGGCGGTGTAGAGACCGCACAGTACCCTTTGCCCATCTACCGCATCTGGTTTCGCAAATTTTTTACTTACATCATACCCCTCGCGTGTGTAAATTACCTACCGGCATTGGCAATCCTCGAACGCGGCGACCCCATGGGCTTGCCCGCGATCTTGCAGTGGGTCGCACCCATGATTTGCATTATATTTCTCATTATTACTCTCCAAATATGGAAAATCGGTGTGCGTCATTATCGCTCCACCGGAAGTTAAATACAACGAATAGACGAATAGACGAACCCCACCCAACCACCTAAAGTTGTTACAAACTCCGCCGTTGATTCGTAGATTCGCTGATTCGTAGATTCGCAAAAGAGGTTTTCTTTGAACAACACCACCTTATTCGACGCCGCGTATGCAAACCGCAAACGCCCGCTCCTCGAAAAAGTAATCGAGCAAATTCGACCGATTTACACAGCAGAAGAACTTGCCGCTCTGCGCATTGACCCCATCAACCGCGGGATTCTCTCGCAGCGTTCGGGTCGCGGTTTTGTCAACCGCGACCTGCTCGAAACCGTCCTCGGCAACATGCTCGAATGCGTCGCACCAGGCTCCCACAATGCGTCCCAGGCCGCGCAGGCGACCCTGACTGAAAACATCGAAGAAATTGCCGACCAGCTCTACGCCATGATCTACCAATCGCTTCAAGCTGCACAGGACGAAAACGGTCCGATAGAAGACGCCGCACTCCAATCGGCCTTCGCGCTCATTTCTCGACTGCCCCAACTCAAAACCCGCGCACTCTGGAACCGCTTTGCCTCGCTCAAAGACCCCGCCGTGTGGGATGCGTATTCACGCAAATTACACAATCTGGATGACAGCGACCTCGCCGCTCTCACATTTGCACCCGTCATAGACAAAGCCATTGAAGCGCGCGACTTTGATCTCTACGAAGCATTCCTCGCCGAAAAGGGTCTGCAATCTGTCTTCGCATATCAGATGCAACTCGTCGCCAGTGCCTATCCCGGATGGCGCGTCCTGTTTTATCACGACATCGCCAATGCCCTCACGCAAACCGGCGTGGTCGAAAATTTTAACTGCACGCCCATCCCCCTCCTGCCCCGTGCCATTTCAGAACTCGGCGGGCGCTATTATCAGGCCGACCTACACCCGGAAACCACCATTGCAGACGCCAACTTTCTCGAACACCCGCACCGCGGCCTCACAACCGGTCAAACAGGTGTCATAGGCTACGGGTGCATCATCTATCCCTGCACACTCGGTGGACTGACAGGAAGAGCGCGGCAACGACATCCCACCATTGGCAATTTCGTAAGAATTGGCACAGACGCCACCTTGCTCGGACCCGTCGTCATTGGCGACCGCTCCACAATTGGCAGTGGCACAGACATCTACGGCTTTGTCGAAACGGGCACCGGCTGTCAAATCGCATCGTCGGTCGTACTCGGCACCGTGCGCTCTGGTTCCCGAGACCCGGGAAAAATCATCCTTGGAGATCACGTGCGCGTGGGCGACGGCACAATCGTTGAAAACAGTACCGAACTGGATCTCATCATTCCCGAAAAATCTGAAATCCCCGCTCGATCACACATCGTCAACGACGGCTTTGGCAATCCCAAATACGCGAGAGAGTAAAAACAATCATCCCGTATCCTCAAACGGCATCACCGCTGAAGCCTCATCAGAAGCATCAAAAGAAAGCACCCGATCGTACAGCGTTGGCCCATACAACTCGCGATAATACGCGAACAAATACTCATTGCAATAGCCCGCCCACTTGCCCCATCGCGCCTCACCCCACTGGCATATCTTCGCATCTGAACCCGTTACACCGTACCATTCTCGGGCAAATTTTCGCACCCAGGTATCAACGGGAACAGCATAGAGCCGATCCAGTGCAAACAAATCGATACACCGCGCCACCTTAATACCAACCCCACTACCGGGTAACGCGTACAAATCATCAGAAATACACCGCCAGATATCCAAATCCGCCCCATCGCTCACCGACCTGGCGATAAACTGCGCGGTTTCAGCCACCCGCTCCGAACGCCAGCCAAAACGGTAACGCCTGTAAAATCCGCTGTCCAACTCAGACAGGGCCTCCGGTTCTGGAAATGTCCAGTAAGTCTCGCCCTCAAAAACCCGTCTCTCACCCAGCGTTCTCGCAATAAATCCGATCCGCTTTTTGGTCAACGACATATGTGCTTGAACCGAGAGAACATAAGAAATAATACACTCGAATGGATCCTGGCGGACAAATTGCAACCCCTTCAACAAATCCCGCGCCCTTCGCAAATAGGTATCCCCTCGCGGCACTCTGATCCCGGGCATGAGATCCAACCTTAAATACCATCTCAAAAAATCATCAATCGCCATCTCGCCGCAGTATGTAGCTACCCGCTCAGACGACGCGCGATATTGGATCTGGTCTCCCATTTGCCTCAGATGCACAACCACGCCATAAGCAATACCCTTCCACCAACCATCGACATCTCGCCCCCACCTAAACACCTGTCCCGACCCCAGTGTCAATCCTATATTAACCGATGTGCTATCAAGTACACCCTCAAAACAATGCATTGCCATGATCTAATCCTCTCCATGCGATATATATTGACAAAAACAAAAGTTTCCTTATGATAGGCGCAGTCAGCAGTCAGCTTCATTCAGGAGATCGAGAATGATTACCCACTCGCCATGGCATTACTTTGCACTCTGCCTTGCGCTTATGACAGCTTGTGCTTCTGCGCCTCGCGTACAACAATCCCCCGTCCAGCCACCACAAACTTATCAGACAGAAACCGCCACAACAACACCTGCTGACACCCTCTGGTGGGCGACATTTAACGATAGCGGTCTCGACAGCTTAATCGCGCAAGCACTCGCATACAACCACAACCTGCACGCTGCTGCAGCGCGTCTCAAAGCCGCACGCGCACAGGCCAAAATGGCTGGCGCACCCCTGTACCCGCAACTCAGCGCGGGATCATCGGGATTGAGACGCAAACAAAACTTCATCGGATTTCCCATCCCCGGTCAGGCGCCTGGAGAGGTACTCTCAAACACCAACACCACCTATGGCGTTTCCATCAATGCCGCGTGGGAAATCGACCTCTGGGGACGGCTCGGCGCAAGTGCTGCGGCTGCACAGGCCACCTATCAGGCAACACAGGCCATGTACCGGGGCGCGCGCATGTCACTGGCGGCACAAACCGCCAAAGCGTGGTTTGCCACCATCGAAGCCAGGCGCCAACTCGAACTCGCACAGGCAACATACGAAAACAGCCTCACCAGCCACAAACAAGTACGAACGCGCTACGAACGCGGGGTGCGCCCCTCGCTCGACATGCGCCAGAGCCAATCTGAACTCGCGCTATCACAAGACCGCCTGCACCAGCGCGAACAACGCTATGAAATGGCCATTCGCCAACTCGAAGTGCTCATCGGGCGCTATCCCTCAGGCACATTCGCCATTGCCGACGACCTTCCCCAGGTACCACAGCCAGTGCCCGCGGGCCTTCCGGCAGATCTCATTTCCCGACGCCCCGACCTCATTGCAGTAGAACGCCAATTTGCTGCGTCTCAGGCCAATCACAAAGCCGCCAAACGCCTGCGTTATCCACGCATCAGCCTGACCGCTTCGGGCGGAACCAGCAGCGACGCATTGGACAATCTGCTCAATGGAGACTTCAGCGTGTGGAGCCTGATCGCCAACCTCACACAACCCCTCTTCCAGGGCGGGCGCATACAGGGCAATATCGATCTGGCCAGGTCCAGAGAAACCGAAGCCGCCGCAATATTTGCCCAAACCGTTTTGCAAGCATATAGCGAAGTTGAAAATGCACTCTCATCAGAAGCACATCTGGCAAAACGCCAGACCGCTCTGGAAACCGCCGCTGAACAGGCGAGTGAAGCACGCCGACTGGCAGAAGATAGATATTACAGAGGGCTTATAGACCTCTTGACCGTGCTTCAAACGCGCAACACGGCTTACCTGGCCGAAAGCCAATTGCTCGTTGTGCGCCAGCAACGACTCCAGACGCGCATTGACCTTCACCTCGCATTGGGCGGCGGATTTCCCAACCGCGAAACCATAACAACACCATAACAGGGAGGACCACACAACTTCACCACGCCACTAATCCAGAGCGGGCGTGGAAAATCTCTTGCTCGCTAAAACCCATAACCCTCATTTTTTGCAACCATCTTTTTTCTGGAGGTAACCCGTGAACAACAACAAGCAAATTATCCTGGTGATTGGCATTGCCGCCATCGCATTGGCCCTTCTTTTATACATCGCGTTTTTGCCCAGCGAAGAGGAAATCATTAAGGAAAGTCCCTACGTTATGCAAATAGAAGAAGAAGCCAAACGCGATGAAGCACTGATAGACTCTCTTAACCATGTAGTTGAGGGATTAAATGTCCGCATCGATTCTGTGCGTGCGCAAATGGACAGTACCAGCAAATCAAATAAAGTTTTGCTGACCACCCTCCACCGCCTTACCAATGAAATGAAAGAGTACAGGCGTCTCACCACCACTCTGCGAGGTGACCTCGAACAAGCCACAGCCTCCCGCGACAGCCTTCGCAACAGCCTATTCGAGCAAACCAGTCGCCTTCAACGCGTAACAGAAGCCCTCGAAAAAGCGCATAATGACCTTCAGGCTACCCGGGAAGATCTTAAGGTCACCCAGGAAGACCTTAAAGTCACCCAGGAAGACCTTAAAGTCACCCAGGAAGACCTTAAGGATGCAGAGGAAATTATCAGTTCAGTCCTCGTCTATATCGGCACGGAAGATAACCTGAAAGAACAGGGATATCTCCATACCTGGCGCAGGATTCGCAAAAACTACAAAATTATAAATTTCCCCGACGTTGACAACACCGACGTTAAAAAAGTTGCCATTGGAGAAAACATTACCGTACAGGGCGAACTCGCCGCCGTATGCGACGACCATGGCAAACTGAGCAAAGACAAAGAATACGCACTCAGCGAGGATAAAGCAGCCAAAACCCTCAGCATCTCCTTTTCCGATCCCTTGCTCGTTGGCCAGCGCATCCTCATAGTGTTGAAAAATTAGATCGCGGCTGTGACTAACTGACGGATTGTGGAATAATATGACGAACTTTCACTACAGAGGCGGGTTGAAAGTCGCAACCCTCCTCTGTTTTTTCTTATCACCGCATTGTCCAGCAGGTGTCGAGGCAGATACAGCGCGCCCGGGGTATCAGGTGGTCAGTCGGGCAGAAGTAATAGAGGCGATGCGGCAATGTGACAATTACGACCCGACAGCAACGACCAATAGCGCGCGGTTTCAGGCGGATGTGGTGTGTTATCTCGCGCGGAAGGCAAGCGCGCGCGACCCACAGGGACTGCCGCTATTTATCGGGTATGAGGACTGGTTTCGGGCATTTATGGAAGTACTCGCACGCACGGAAGACGCGATGCCCCAGTACGCGCAGTTATCCTATCAATACAAACAGGATACAGAAATAGATTATCGGGTAGATCGCGTCATCCGAGAGGTAAAAGAAGCCCCAACGCCAGAACTGGCAACAAATGTGAGAGTTTGGTGGGAGGACCAGCCCGGCAAGCTGGATCGGTATTCGTACAGGGATACGCTTTCGTCGCCAAAATTGAGATTAACCAATTACCAGGTGATATCCTATCGGTTGCTGGATTTTGGAAATTGGATTGTCTATGATGAGTTCGACGGCGTTACAGCGCGCCCAACATCCGGCGTACTGGGTTTTCTTTTTCGGTTTATCGGCGAAAGCCACATTTTACAGACTCGCATAGCAATTTCAAAAGACGGCCTCCAGATCTTGCGAGCCACAGCAAAAAAGGGATTCATAGAAAAGACGACCACCGTGACGGTGTATCCCGATGGAACAATGGAGAAAGATATCCCACCCGACCGACCCGATCTCATAGAACTGGAAAAGCGGATCATGCAGCCACTGGAAATTGATTATGTGAAAGTTACCTGGCGATAGATGATGGCTATCTCGGCTGTGACAAACTGATGGATTAAGGGATAACATGACGGGCTTTCACTATATTGGAGGGTTGAGAATCGCAACCCTCCTTTGTTTTTTCTTTACACTGGATCGGCCAGAATGTGCAGACGATGTGCGTCCGGGGTATCAGGTGGTGAGTCGGGCAGAGATCGTAGAAGCGATGCGGCAATATGATAATTACGATCCGACAGCGACGACCAATGGTGCGCGGTTTCAGGGAGAAATGGTACTTTATCTCGCACAGAAAGCAAGCGCGCGCAATCCTCAAGGACTGCCGCTATTTATCGGGTATGAGGACTGGTTTCAGGCATTTATGGAAGTGACCGCACGCGCGGAAGACGCGATGCCTCAGTACGCGCAACTACTCTATCAATATGAACAGAATATAGAAATAGAATATCGAATAGATCGCGTCATTCGAGAGGTAAAAGAAGCCCCAGCGCCAGAACTGGCAGTGACTGTACGAATCTGGTGGAAGGACCAGCCCGGCAAGCCGGATCGGTATTCGTACATGGATACGCTCTCGACGCCGAATCTCAAAGTAACCAATCAGCGGGTGATGGCCTGTCGATTGCTGGATTTTGGAAATTGGGTTGCTTTTGACGAAATGGAAGGGTTTACAGGCCGTCCAACATCCGGCATCCTGGGTTTTCTTTTTCACATTATCGGCGAGGCACGCGTTTTACAGACTCGCATGGCAATTTCAAAAGATGGCCTCCAGATCTCTCGAGTAACAGCCAGAAAGGGATTCCTGGAAAGGATAGTCACAGTGACCGTGTATCCCGATGGAAAGATGGAGATAGATGTCCCACCCGACCGGCCCGATCTCATAGAATTAGAAAAACGAATCACCCAGCCACTGGAAATTGAGTATGCGGAGTTATCGGGCGATAGATGATGGCTATCTCGGCTGTGACAAACTGATGGATTAAGGGATAATATGACGGGCTTTCACTACATTGGAGGGCTGAGAATCGCAACCCTCCTTTGTTTTTTCTTTACGCTGGATCAACCAGCGTATATCGAAGCAGACGGCGTGCGTCCAGAATATCAGGTCGTAAGCCGAACAGAGATCGTAGAGGCGATGCGGCAATGTGACAATTACGACCCGACAGCGACGACCAATGGTGCGCGATTTCAGGGAGAGATGATACTTTATCTCGCACAGAAGGCAAGGGCGCGCGATCCGCAGGGGCTGCCGCTATTTATTGGGTACGAAAACTGGTTTCAGGCATTTATGGAAGTGACCGCACGCGCAGAAGACGCGATGCCTCAGTACGCGCAGTTATCCTATCAATACAAACAGAATACGGAAGTAGATTATCGGGTAGATCGGGTCATCCGCGAGATCGTAGAAGCCCCAACGCCAGAACTGGCAGTAAATGTGCGAATCTGGTGGGAATACCAGCCCGGCAAGCCGGACCGGTATTCGTACATGGATACGCTCTCGACCCCACATCTCAAAGTAACCAATCGGCGGGTGATGACCTATCGCCTGCTGGATTTTGGAAATTGGGTTGCCTATGACGAGATCAAAGGGCTTACAGGCCGCCCAACATCCGGCATCCTGGGCTTTCTTTTTCGCATTATCGGCGAAGGACACATTTTACAGACTCGCATGGCAATTTCAAAAGACGGCCTCCAGTTCAATCGCGCGACAGCCAAAAAGGGATTCATCAAAAGGATAGACACAGTAACCGTGTATCCCGATGGAAAGATGGAAAAAGATATCCCACCCGACCGACCCGACCTCCTGGAAATTGCTAAACGAATCACCCAGCCACTGGAAATTGAGTATGCGAAGTTATCGGGTGAGAGATGACCGATCCAGATAAACATATTCGTGCTGCAGCATTCGTCGCCATTGAAAAAATTTCGCGGCAGTGGGGCGGACAAGTTCCCTGGGACGCAATCAGGACAGGTTTCCAGGTGGGCGGCGAAGGTGTGCTGTTCGCCAACAAGGTGACAGGTATCTTCAAGCCGAAGCAGATGAGTGCCGCTCTCAGCATCAAGACGACAGTCCCTCGCACCGGAAGGTCGCGATGGTACCGCGATCAGGATCTCGATTCGAACCTGGACCACGATACCGGCCTGATTCGTTATGACCTCGCACGCGGCGGATCGAATAACCTGACCAACCAAGCACTGTTAGCCGCAAGGCGGCGAGGCGCACCGCTTATCTACTTTATGGGGCTTGCGCCAGCCACGTATCTACCAATATTTCCGATCTGGATCAAAGAGTTCAAGCAGGAAGAAGGATACGTGCTATTGACGACAGACGACTTTGAGATTCCCGGAGTCAGATCATCTAACATAATCCGAGATAGTATTGTAGCTTCCTATTCCCCGACAACAACACGCACCAGAATCCACCAGGCTAAGTTTAGCTTTCGCACCAAAACGGCATACGAATGGAGATGCGCTTTCAGCGGATTACCGGTACGCGAACTGCTGGTCGGTGCCCATATTGTACCCGATGCCGAAGGTGGTCCTCCTTCGATTCAGAATGGGATCTGCATGTCTGCACTGCACCATATCGCCTTCGATTCTCATTTGATCAGTGTTGATCCCGATTTTCGGGTCCATGTGTCGTCGCAGTTGCACAATCAAGAAGATGGCGATCTGTTGGTAGCTCTCAAAGACCTCGATGGAACTGAACTCCGGCTTCCGAGAGAACGGGAAGACTGGCCAAATCGCGATTTTCTGGAGCGTCGATTCGAGTCCTTTCGAAATTCATCCCCATAACCCTACACAGTCTTAGCGATAAGTAGGTGATACTGCATAAGAGATGAATAATTTGATCTTTACACCGAATTTGGATATTATATTTTGAACCGCCCTGCTGGAACAACCGCAAATTAGTACGAAGGAAATCTGGAAAATCAGATATAAGCGAGGAGTGAAAGCGATGTTGAAACGCTTGCAGATACGAAATTTTCGCGGCTTCAACGCACTCAAAATTGACCAATTGAGCGGCATTAACCTCATTGCCGGAAAAAATAATTCCGGCAAGACCAGTTTACTCGAAGCAATCTTTCTGCTGGCTGGAGCCGGAAACGCACAAATGGCAATAAATAACAATATTATTAGAGGCCTAAAACCAAGCGAAATTTCGACTGGTAATCCTTTCTGGAAACAACTCTTTTCCAATCTGGACATGGGACGTGCTATTGAGATCAAAGGAGCTCGACCATCACGCGCTCAATTAACATTGAAGATCTCCTCAGAACCACAGCCTACTGCTGAAATTCCAGTTGATAGTACGAATGGAACTTCAGCCACAAACCTTTTTGATGAACGTTCACTCGTATTTCGATATCGCGGTTCTGCTGCAAGTAAACAGGTTGAAAGCCATATACGTATGAATGAACAAGGGTTTGAGGTCAATCAGCCTGTTATAGATGTCCCCTTTATTGCAATAATTCTCTTGTCTCGAATCAGGAATATCCAAGAAGATGCCATAAGGCTGGGAAAATTGAGACAGCAGAAAAAGGGAGATATGCTCTTAAAAGCACTACAAGTTGTCGAGCCGAGGCTGCAAAGCATCGAGGACAATTCCTCCAGCGGTATACCCTTAATCTGGGGAGACATCGGATTGTCCGAACTGGTACCGCTATCCGTAATGGGCGAAGGCATGACCCAAATTGCCCGCCTTGTTTTGGCCATAGCTTCTGCACCGGATGGTGCCGTTCTGGTAGATGAAGTGGAGAATGGGATTCACCACTCCGTATTACCCGATGTCTGGCGGGTCATTGATGAAGCGGCTAAACAGTCCAGCACACAGATATTTGCGACTACGCATAGTTTTGAATGTATAGAAGCGGCGCATCAAGCCCTTGGCTCTAACGGCTTTCTCCTACACCGCCTCGAAGTCAGTGATGCGGAGAGTAGCTGTGTCACCGTTAAGCCAAATGGAATCAGTGCTGCGATTCGACACGGGCTTGAGGTACGCTAAATATGCCAAAACCAACAGGAATCAAATCGGCAATCCAACTTCTCGTTGAGGGTAATGACCAGCGCAATTTCTTTGAAGCATTTATCGACCATCTATCTCTTGAGAATATCCAGATCCAAAACTTCGGCGGCGTCAGCGAACTACGCGATTTTCTGGAGGGACTTGTAAGCGCGACTGGATTTCGTCAGATCGTCCAGAGTATCGGTATTGTTAGGGATGCAGAAAATTCCGCTGGAAGCGCGTTCCAAAGCGTACAGTCCTCACTGAAGAATGCCGAACTACCTATGCCGGATAGCCCTGCAAAACGTACAGGTATCAGCCCAGCGGTGACGGTGCTAATACTGCCTGGTGATAATCGCTCGGGTATGCTCGAGACGCTACTTTGTGAGAGCTTTTCGGACACTCCAGTGAATCACTGCATTGATGATTTTTTTGTGTGTGTCGAAAATTTGCTAGATGTGTCCATCAAAAACCCACACAAAGCCCGTGCCCATGCTTATTTGACAACGAAACCCGATCCGCATTTTTCTGTAGGCGTAGCAGCAAAGAATGACTATTGGGATTTAGATCACGACGTTTTCGGAAATGTTCGTGATTTTTTACAAAAAATACTATAACGCAGCCCACCTACCCGATCTCCTAAAACTGAAAAAACAAATCACCAGTTACTGGAAATTGATTACGCGAAGTTATCGGGTGATAGATGATGGCTTGAGAGATTGAAATGAATCCCTATGTCAAGCAAGTACGCCCACTCGAAGATTATCAACTGGAATTAATATTTGAGAATGGCGAACAGCGTATATTCGATGTGAAGCCCTATCTAAAACGCGGCGTCTTTGTGCGCCTTCAGAATCGCGCCACCTTCCAGGCGGTTCGTGTAGTAGCAGGTTCCGTGGAGTGGTCAGGCGAGTTAGACCTGAGTTATGACACACTCTATCTGGAGAGCCAGCCAACTGCTATTGCGCCCGAAGTTCTCCAAAGACAATAAGATCAAAGATAAGGAACAGGTTGAGAATTTATCATACAGATACGACCGGCGAATATCCGAATGAGGAGCGCACATCACTCAAGCGCGAAGTTCACAGTCTGCTTGAAGATGCTGGAACCGAAGACTGGGATGGCGAAGGTGCTCTTGCCCTTGCTCTGGAGACAGCAGATCTTGCCCAGAAACTGATTGACGAATTTCCGCCTCATGTCAGTAGGCCGGATGTGAACGCCACACCACACGGCGAAGTGGATTTCGATTGGGTCATTGACCGGGATGTGATGCTTACTGTCAGCGTTGATCCCGCAAAGAAAATTGCATTCGCCGGGTTGTTTCATGGCGCACGCATGAACGGTTGCGAACCGTGGGAAGGCATGCTGCCGCAAGTTGTGAATTACTGCTTTGAGCGGCTGCGCGAGGCTCAGGATTTATGACAGCAAAGAGATTAATCAGTCGGATGGTGCAGTAATTACGACGCGCTCAACTTGAATCTCATCGGCCTTCTACAGGGCTTGGGCCAAGTCGTAGGCCGCCTGCATTCGATACCAGGTGATCGCGCTTCCACCAAAGGCTTTGTCCAAGCGAATCGCCATTTCGGGCGATATGCCAGCCTAGCCATTCACTATATTCGATAGTTCCTCGTAGTCAACGCCGAGTTTTCGCGCGGCTTCAGCCACACTCAGCCTGAGTGGCTCCAGGCAATCGTAACGTACTGACAGTCCTGGATGGGGCGGATTCTTCATCGGCATTCTTCTCTTCCTTAGTAGTAGTCAATCATATCCCACTTACAAGTATTCTCTCCTCAAAATATACTCTATCTTCTTCCAGAATCAAAATACCACATACTTGATCGTTGGCCCAAAATATACTATACTTATGTTCAGTGTTTATTTTTTGTTATTCCAAATGGCACACAGGAGAATTGCATGTCGCGCAAAAGCACCATTGAGTGGACCAATAGCACCTGGAACCCGGTCACTGGCTGCACAAAAGTGAGTGCAGGTTGTGATCATTGTTATGCCGAGCGATTATCGGAGCGTTTCCGCGGCGTCAAGGAAAACCCTTTTGAAACGGGTTTTGACCTCACGCTTCGTCCCGAACGCCTTGAGCAACCCAAGCACTGGCGGCGTCCACAACTCATCTTTGTCAATTCGATGAGCGATCTATTCCATAAGGACATACCAACTCAGTACATCCATCGCGTATTTGATACGATGGAGTATGCGGATTGGCACAT
Organism: Gemmatimonadota bacterium; assembly: GCA_026705765.1. Taxonomy (NCBI): domain Bacteria; kingdom Pseudomonadati; phylum Gemmatimonadota; species Gemmatimonadota bacterium. The sequence goes on along the minus strand of JAPPAB010000174.1, from coordinate 50,964 downwards.
CTATCAAGTGCTGACCAAACGCAGTTCGCTGATGCGCGATTTTGTCCATCAACGCTATGAGAGCCTATCCGCCCCACCACATATCTGGCTCGGTGTCTCTATCGAAGACGCTGCGGCCATGACACGCCTGCGGCACTTAAAACAAACCAACGCCTCAACGCGCTTTGTTTCATTCGAACCGTTGCTCGGTGCACTTGGTTCGTTGGACCTTACAGATATTCATTGGGTAATCGCTGGAGGTGAGAGCGGACCAGGAGCGCGTCCGGTTAAAGTAGAGTGGCTACGTGAATTACGCGATAAATGTCAGGCGCAACACGTCGCTTTCTTCTTCAAGCAGTGGGGAGGGCGCACGCCCAAGGCTGGTGGCAACACGCTGGACGGGCGACAATGGCAGGAATATCCCGATATAGAGTACGATCAATCCGATGAGACGCGCTCAACCTGAATCTCGTCGGCTTTCTGCATGACTTGGGCTAAGTCATAAGCTGCTTGCATTCGGTACCATGTGATAGCGCTTCCACCAAAGGCTTTATCCAGGCGAATCGCCATCTCGGGCGAAATGCCAGTCCGGCCATTCACGATATCTGATAGTTCTTCATAGTCAACGCCGAGTTTTTGAGCGGCTTCGGCCACACTCAGCCCGAGTGGCTCCAGGCAATCGCAGCGTACTGACAGCCCCGGATGGGGCGGATTCTTCATCGGCATTCTTCTCTTCCTTAGTAGTGGTCAATCAGGTCCACGTTACAAGCATTCTCTCCTTAAAATATACCCTATCTTCTTCTAAAATAAAATACTCCCCCTGCTCGATCTGAAAAAACCGTGAATACTACCCATTTTAACCTATTTATTCACTAAAATTTAGCAATTTATCGTGAATAGATCCCATTTTTACCCATCTATTCACTAAAATTTGACAATTTATCGTGAATAGGGTATTCTAATGATATGGCAAGCACACAACCGATAAAAAACCGCATCCAGGCTCTGAAACGAGAGTACGATATCTTGCGTCAGGGTAAAGAATCGCTACTGTCGATGATTGACGAAGTAGAGGTACCTGAGAGCGTGTACAACTCAAACGCCATTGAAAACTCCACCCTCACCCTCAATGAAACAGAAAAAATCCTGTTGGAGCAGATGTTATCTCGGAATGTATCTGTGCGGGAAGTCTTTGAAGCGAAAAACCTGGCTCGTGTCACAGAATATAAGCGCAACAGAGCGAAAGATAGCGAACTGAATAAAGACCTGATGCTACTTTTGCATCAGATGCTTATCGGCGGCATCAACGATGACATTGCAGGACGCTTTCGACAGCAGGGAGAGTACGTACGAGTGGGCACCCATATTGCGCCAGCACCCGAGCAGGCGGAACGCATGATAGACAACATCCTCGTCGAGTATTCCAGTGATCTCGACACCTATTTCCTGGATAAAATTGCCCGATTTCATCTGGATTTCGAGACCACCCATCCCTTTTGCGACGGCAATGGCCGCATGGGGCGGGTCATTATCAATTTTCAACTCCTTCAACTCGGTCTGCCGCGCCTTATCATCCGCAACTCGGAAAAAGAGACGTACTATAGGGCATTCAGAGACTACGGAGATAGCAGAATGACCAGGACGATGGAAGGGATTCTATCACTGGCCCTCACAGAGTCATTGCACAAACGACTGAGCTATTTGAAGGGAGAGGCAATCATCAAGCTATCGGATTACATCAGACAGAATGGGCTTTCGGCACCCGCTGTCACCAACGCCGCCCGCCGCCAGACCATTCCCGCTTTTCGCGAGAAGGGAGTATGGAAAATCGGCCAAGAATTCATCTACTGAATGCACACTTACGTCGGAACATTTGGCTCTGCCTTGGTCATAACCTCCAGCACAGCGGTTTTGCCCTCTCTATTCGCGGCGAGTGCGCGGTGGATCGCGGGGGCGAGTTCGTCGGGCGTATCCACGCGCTCTGCCTGTGCGCCCAACCCCGCGCTTACCTGCGTGTAATTCCCGCTCAACTCATTGCTCCCAAAACGATCTGAAGCATAGGGCATATGCGAATCGTACTTCGTCATCACCCCATTATTGAGCACAACCGTAAAAATCGGAATCTCTGCTCGAACAGCCGTCTCCAGATCCAGCCCCGCCATCCCAAACGCGGCATCACCCATCAAATTGATCACCTGCTTCTCTGGCGCAGCCAACTTCGCGCCCACTGCCAGGCCCAGACCATATCCGAGTTGCGTTGACTTGCCCCAGCCCAGGTACCCGCGCGGCGACACGGGTTTCCACGTCGGAACGAGTTGATCCCGCGGATAACCTGAATCGTGGGTAATAATCGTATTGCCCACATCCACCGCATTCTCCAACTCTCGAATCACGCGATACGGACTGATCGGAATCTCATCCGACGTAAAATGCGGCTCCCACTGAGCGGCAAACTCCCGGGTCACAGCGGCAACCCGATCCTCGGCATCGTTCTCGCGCCCATTCTCCCCAACCTGTCGCTTAACCTCCTCAATCATCTGCCGCAACACCAGCTTCGCATCCCCCAATGCACCCACAGCAACCTCGAAATCCTTACCCATATCCTCGGCGCAATTCGTCACCTGCCCCAGAGGAACCCCCTCTGGCATCGGCGTGGTAAATGTATTGCGCGTAAAACTCGTACCGATCCCCAGCCCAAAATCCATCGACGCCAAAAACCGCTTAACCATCAACGTATATGTATGTCCCCCAGTACCCAGCGACAGTGGATGCGTCTCTGGAAAAACACTCTTGCCCGCAAGCGTCGTCATCACCGGGACACTGGCCAACTCGGCAAACTCGATCAACTCCTCCGTCGCCTCGGCATACAACACCCCCTGCCCCGCAATAATAACCGGACGAGAAGCTCTGAGAAGATCTGTAATCATATCGCGCACATCTTCAGACGCAGCGGCAGAACGGCGCACCTGAACCGGCGTATAAGCGACATCCTCACCGGGATATTCGGCAGCCATAGCCTCCCTGTGCATCTCCAACAACACGGGACCCAAACGCCCGCTCTTCAACTGCACAACCGCGCGACGCACCATAAGCGGAATATCCTCCACCGCGTATATTTGCGCCGTCCACTTCGTAATATGACGGTAGTTCCGCGCCGCTTCAAACGTGGGATGAATCCCCTGACGCGACAGCGCTTCCCCGCCGGGCAAATGCAACACAGGCACCGAATCTGCAAACGCCTGTGCCACGCCCGCAAATGCATTCTCCGCGCCGGGACCTTGTTGCATCGTAAAAACGCCAAACCTCTTTCCATTGGACACGCGACTAAAACCATCGGCCATATTGACACCCGCGCGCTCCTGACGACAAATAATAGGGGTAATCCCCGCCTTCGCCGACGCTTCAATCAGTGTCTGATGGGGAAATGCCACCAGAAATTCAACACCTTCTGCCTTGAGCACACGCGCCATAGCATCGTAACCAGTCATGGACTTCTCCGTTTTGTGTATTGTGAAAAATAGATAAATTGTTACCTTATGCAGGGTCGGAGCCAAAGATATTCTCATTACGCGAATAATACAATGGGATTTTGAGACGCCACATCATTTAATCTACACCATGCACAACTCTTCAGCGGACATCTGCCCGCTTTGCAAAAGCCAGAACACAACCCACTATCTCCGCGACGCATTCAGAGAATATCTGATCTGTATGAATTGCTCCCTCGTCTTTGTACCCAAAATTTTTCACCTATCGGAAAAAGAGGAAAAACAACGCTACGACCTGCACAGAAATAATCCAGAAGACCCAAAATACAGGGCATTTTTATCGCGAATTTGCAACCCCCTGAAAGCGCGCCTACCCAAACGCGCGCACGGCCTGGATTTTGGATGCGGTCCCGGACCGACATTATCCCTCATGCTTCAAGCAGGCGGACATACCGTCGATATATACGACAAATTTTACGCGCACAACCCCGAAGTCTTACAGCGCGAATACGACTTTGTAACCGCAACAGAAGTCGTCGAACACCTGAGAAATCCCCAACGTGAATTGCAAAGACTATATCGCCTTATCAAACCTGGCGGCATACTCGGCATCATGACCAAACTCGCAATCGACAAACCCGCATTTGAAAACTGGCATTACAAAAGAGACCCAACACACATCTGTTTCTTTTCAAAAACGACATTTGAATGGTTGGGAAACACCTATAAAACAGAAATCGAATTCATCGGAGCCGATGTAATTTTAATTCACAAAACAGGAAAAGGACACAAATGAAAAAATCATTAGACACAAAACTCGCCGACATACGCAGCAACCCCAACAGCGATGCATTCATCATCGCGTATGCCGCTGATCCCGACATGTCAAAAGGGATTGCAACACTCACAGATGCCACACCATCTATACAAGCCTATTACGATGACCTTGTGGATATCACTGAACAGGCAAAAATCGATGTTCTGCTAACCTCTGTCTCCACTATGGACGTCCTGGCACATGAGAAACGGCTCTTTGACACATCACCCGTAACACCTGCCGTGCGCGCCAATGACACAACCGACCTGTGGGATGCAACAGGTGCAGGATACACCTCCCTGCCATCTCGTCCCTTTGCCTCGCCCACAATAGAAGAAGCGCAATACGGCACACTATTGCCCAAACCCGACCAGAAACCAGACATCGACCTCGGCCTGTACTCCATCACATTCAACAACAATCTGGATACAGACTGGCTTTCACTGATGCAGTTCAAAGCCTTCAGAACCGAAGCCACACGCAAAGGCTTCCGGTATTTCCTCGAAGTCTTTAATCCCAATGTAGCGGACTGCGGGCTGAGCGCAGAAGACATCCCCAAATACGTCAATGATCAGATCGCCCGAATGCTCGCTGGCATACCCCGGGCATCGCGACCCGAATTTTTGAAAATCGCCTACAATGGCCCAGAAGCCATGGAAGCCCTCGTCAACTACGATTCCACAGTCGTCGTCGGCATCCTCGGCGGACCAACGAGCACCACTTACGACTCATTCAAACTCATATCCGAAGCCAAAAAACACGGCGCGCGCGTCGCCCTCTTTGGCCGCCGCATCAAAGGTGCCGAAAATCCCAGAGCATTTGTCGAAGTCCTGCGCGACATCGCAGACGGCCTTATCAGCCCGGAAGAAGGGGTCAAAATCTATCACAACGCACTCAACAAACTCGGCATAGCGCCATTGAGAAATTTCGAAGAAGACATGGTACTCTTCACATCAGGACTGGTATAATCACAAGGAAAAATAACATGCGCGTCACGCGGCTACTCGATGCCCCCATCATCACCCCGGATCTGCACCCGAGCATCGGACACAACATCCAGGGACCCTCGCTAATCCGCGTACCCGACTGGGTACCCAAACCACTCGGATCGTACTACCTCTATTTTGCCGACCACAAAGGCAGGTACATCCGCCTCGCATACGCAGATAACCTGCGCGGACCATGGAAAATACATCCACCGGGAACCCTGCAACTCGCCGACTCTCATTTTCCCACGCAACCACTCGCCGCATCAGAAAAAGACATAGCACAAATCAAAGCCCTCTGGCACGAAGAAAAAGGGCCTCAAAAATTGTCTCACGACCTGTTGACAGAAGCCACCACACCGCATATCGCATCGCCAGATGTACACGTCAACCACGCCGACCAAACCATTGTCATGTACTATCACGGCCTTGAAAAACTCGCACATCAAATCAGCCGCGTCGCCACATCCCCCGACGGAATCAACTTCACAGCGCGCCCAGAAACCTTTGCCAAAAGCTATCTCAGAATCTTTCGACACGCGGGTTATGTCTATGGCATGGCAATGCCGGGCCAATTTTATCGCTCAGCTAACGGACTCGCGCACTTTGAAGAAGGCCCATTGCTATTCAACAAAAACATGCGCCACGCAGCGCTATTAAAACGCGAAAATACCCTGTACATATTCTGGACACAGGTAGGAGACGTACCCGAAAGCATATTACTCAGCACCATTGACATATCGGTTGACTGGCAAAACTGGTGTGAAACAGAAAGCGTAGAAATCCTGCGCCCGGAACACCCCTATGAAGGCGCAGACGCACCACTGGAACCCTCTATTCGCAGCGTGGCCTATGGACACGTCAACCAGTTGCGCGACCCGGCAATCTTTGAAGAAAATGGCCACATCTATTTATTATATGCCATCGCAGGAGAAAGCGGCATAGCCATCGCCGAAGTTTCACTATAAATCAAATTATTCATTCACGAGAGGACAATAATGTCAGATTTACGCCCCGATAAACTCCTGGAATACTCCGTCGTCTATACAGACCGCGCACTCAACCACATGTCGCAATCCTTCCAGAGCGTCATGAGAGATATCTCCACCACACTCAAAAAAGTGTATCGCGCCAGCGCGGTCATCGTCGTACCCGGCAGTGGCACATTCGGCATGGAAGCCGTAGCGCGACAATTTGCCACAGACAAAAAATGCCTGGTCATTCGCAATGGATGGTTCAGCTATCGCTGGAGCCAAATCTTCGAAATGGGCGACATCCCATCCCAATCCACAGTCCTCAAAGCGCGGCGCACAGGCGAAGACAAACACGCCCCATTTGCACCGCCACCTATTGAAGAAGTCACAGAAACAATCGCATCGGAAAAACCGGACTTTGTCTTCGCGCCACACGTCGAAACCGCATCCGGGATCATTTTGCCCGACGAATACATCCGTTCCGTAGCAGATGCCATACACGCTGTTGGCGGCCTGCTAATATTGGACTGCATCGCCTCGGGAACAATCTGGGTCGATATGAAAACCTGCGGTGTCGATATCCTGATCAGCGCCCCGCAAAAAGGCTGGAGTGCCGCTGCGTGTTGTGGCCTCGTCATGCTGTCTTCCCCTGCACTGGAAAGAATCGAATCCACAACCAGCACCAGTTTTGCCTGCGACCTGCACAAATGGCTTCAAATTATGGAAGCCTATGAAGGTGGTGGCCATGCGTATCACGCAACCATGCCCACAGACGCCCTCACAGTCTTTCGCAACACAATGAAAGAAACCGAAAATTACGGCTTTGAAAAAATTTGCGCGCAACAACGTGAACTCGGCGACAAAGTGCGGGCACTCCTGACCAGCAAAGGCATAAAAAGCGTAGCCGCAGAGGGATTCCAGGCGCCGGGAGTAGTAGTCAGCTACACCGAAGACCCCGACATACACACCGGCAAAAAATTCATGGACGCGGGCCTTCAAATCGCCGCTGGCGTACCCTTGCAATGCGACGAACCAGAAGATTTTCAAACCTTCCGCCTGGGCCTATTCGGCCTGGACAAACTCCAGAACATCAACCGCACCGTCCAGAAACTCGACGACGCCCTATCCCAAATTCTTTGAAAGGACACCATCATGTACGTAGGCACACAGTACTTCGGCACATCAAAAATAGAAATGGAATTTCTATCCCGCCATGGCGTCACCCATTTTGACGCCACAGTTGATGGCATGGATACCGACACCCTCACGCGGCACAGAGAAGAAGCCGCCGCTTACGGAGTCGAACTCGAAATGATTCACGTCCCCCCAATGGACAGCATCCCCATGGCAAAAGACCCGCAACGCGACCAGGACATCGACCTGTTCTGTCAATACATCGAAAACGCGCACAAAGCCGGACTGCGCGGTCTGAACTACAACTTCTGCGTCTTGCGCGCACCTTCCGGCGGCCTTGTACAGCGCACCGGACGCAGGCCGGGTCGCGGCGGCACAACGTACAGCTCCTTTGTCCTATCCGAATACGACAACGACACCCTCACCGAAGTAGGACGCGTAAGCCGAGAAGAAGCTTTTGAACGAGCCGCGTACTTCCTCGAACGCATCATGCCCGTAGCCGAAGAATACAAAATCCAACTGGCGTGCCACCTCAACGATCCGCCGGCACCTGTCCTAAACGGCGTGGAAAAGTGGAATTATCCCGTATTTGAAGGCCTGAAGCGATTCAGCGAACTGGTTGACAGCTCCTATCACGGATTCAATTTCTGCTGTGGCGTAGCCGCCGAAGGACTGGAAAACCCGGCCGAAGAACTCCCGCCCATCATCAAATATTTCGCAGAAAGAAAAAAAATCTTCAACGTACACTTCAGAAACATCCGCGGAGGCCTGCACGACTTTTGCGAAACCTGGCCAGATGAAGGCGACGTCAACATGTACGAAATCGTAAAAGCTTTACACCAGGCAGGCTATCCCTACATGCTCATGCCCGACCACGCCCCCCGCCACCCCGACGACACAGCTCCCGAAGGCGTCTCGAGCCGCGTAACCCAGGCGTGGGCATTCCAATTTGGGTACATCATCGCATTGATACAGGCAGTCGAAAACGAGAGTAAATAAAAACAGGAGAATACATGGCAATTGTACAACCCACCCCCGATCACGTATTGGACAACGCAACGCGAGAAGCACTCAAGCGCGTGAACACAACCGCTGTAGTCGATGTACTCGCTCGCAATGGGTATGACGCGCGATACACCTACATGCCCAATCTGCAAACCATGAACCCCGGGGAACGACTGGTCGCCAGAGCCATCACCGTGCGCTTTGTGCCCTCGCGTCCCGATGCAGACGAAGAAAAACCAGACGGCGAAGAATCCCCTGAATACGCCGCCTTTGAACTCGCCGGTCCGGGCGACGTCATCGTCATGGAATCCATGCGCACCAAACTGATGTCCATTGGCGGAGACATCAAATTTCTTCGCTTAAAACAGCGGGGCGTAGATGGACTGATATGCGATGGCGGCATCCGCGACATGCACACCGTCAAAGACTACGGCGTCATGTTGTGGGGATATGGCAAAACATCAAACCTCGGCACCCGCGTTGGAACGCCATATTCGACCAATGACTGGGTACAGGTCGATGGCGTCCTCGTCAGACCGGGAGACTACATCGTAGCCGACGACGACGGCGTAGTCGTCATCCCGCGCAAAGTCGCGCCAGAAATGGCTCAAAAAGCGATAGAATACGACGACCTCGAAGAATGGATCAGAAGACGTCTGGACACGGAAAACCTCTCCCCTGGCAAATACTATCCGCCAGATGAAGAAACATTCGAACTATATCGCAAATGGAAGCAGGGATTATGATCGAGATTCGTCGGGGGCGACGACAGGATGCCCCCTACATCGTGGATTTTCAAATCCGAATGGCAAAAGAAGCGGAAGATCTTACACTGGATCAACCAACCGTTGAAAAAGGCGTACAGGCCATCTTTGACGACCCGCACAAAGGGGCGTATTGGATTGCAGAATTAGACGGAGAAGTAGCTGGCTGCCTGCTCACCGTCCCCGAATGGAGTGACTGGCGCAACGGAACCGTATTGTGGATCCATTCGGTCTATGTAATCCCCAGCGCACGGCGGCGCGGCGTTTTCAGGATGATGTATGAAAACTTAAAAACCAGAGTCGAACAATCCGCCGACCTGCGTGGACTCCGGCTTTATGTCGAACGGGAAAACGAAAGGGCGCAAAAAACTTATAACGCAATGGGGATGGACGGCAACCACTACAAAATGTTTGAGTGGATGAAAGAGGGATGGTAAAACTCACGCTTAAAAAAATCAAAACTTTCCAAAATACGCAATGCGAAGCTCCCGATCGGGGTGTGGATTTTGCATGCCATTGCGGAAAATATTCTTCAAATCAAATTCCAGAGCAAATGTCTCAGACAGCGTCCATCTGATACCGGCGTTAAAAAATCCCTTTCCAGAACCCAGGCTATTGTCCGAATTATCGTTCAATCCAAAATCGTATTCCGCCAGCACCATCACATATTTCCCAAGCCCTGTATCTACCCCGACATAACCCGTAAAATCATCATCGCCATCGCCATCTTCAAAACTTCGGTTCGCCCCAGCGTGAAGACCCGTATGCCCCAAAGGCAACTTGAAATTTTTGCTGGCAACGGCATAAATCCCCTTGGACTTGCGGGTATAGCGCTTCAACTCATCATCGAACATCCCGTATCCCTGCGATGTATAACCCACTGCCAGAGCCGGAATTGTATATCCCTCTTCAATCACCCGCACGCGGCCTGAAAATTCGATCCTCGGATTTAAATTCACCGCCTCATTGCCCAAAAGATCACTACCGCCAAAAGACACCCCAACCATACCCCGACTGAACAAACCGACCCATACGCCGCCCAAAATCCCATCGCCTCCATAAAACCGAAGATCCAGGCCCAAACTGCGGCCGGGCAACAAACCTGCCGTAGGGGCTTCGACCAATTGCCGAGGCTGTAAGTCTTGCTGTCCCCAGACCGGTACAAATACCATAACGCAAACACACATAGCAAGCGTACAGTGCGTAAACCAACACACCCAAATGGGCCTGCGATTATATTTTTTTTGGAACACGTCACTCCCTCCCGGTCTGACCGAATGACGCTACGATTCAATCGTCAGATTCCGAACCATCTCCCCCGCATGGGCAAAATGCACATCAATGGCATGGTCGGGAATCAAATCACCCCCCAAATCTGCCCACTCAATCAAACACACACCCTCGCCGTAAAACAAATCGTCACACCCAATCTCATAGAGTTCATCGGGACTGCCCAACCGATAGAGATCAAAGTGATACACCGGCATCGGCTTTCCATCGGGCGAAAACCCCGCGTATTCATTGACGATGACAAAAGTCGGACTCGTCACATAATCGGTCACATTCAAGCCCGCGCAAACACCCTGTACAAAACAGGTCTTCCCGCTACCCAAATCTCCTGTAAGCGCAACGCAGTCGCCTGGCTCGAGCCTCGCTGCGAGATCGCGTCCAAACCCATGTGTTTGATCGGGTGACGAAGATACCTGTGTAATCGTCCTATCTGACATAGTACCCAATCATTTCCCGCGCATAATGGCAACCGGCAAAATACACTCTTCGAGAGAAATCCCCCCGTGTTGAAAACTATTCGCGTATTTGGCCTGATACTCGTTGAAATTGGTGGGATACACAAAAAAGTAATCTTCTCGACACATAATGTAATTAGTCCCCTGTCCTATACTTGGCAAACCAAAAGCCTCGGGATCTCGAATATGCATCGCGTGGCGGTTATCGCATCGCAAATTTTTGCCGTATTTAAAGCGAATCCCAGTCGAAGTATCCCGATTGCCATAAGCCAGAGAAGCCCGCGTACTCAGCATACAGCCGTGGTCTGTCGTCAGCACCACTGTCGAGTCGGTCTCGGACAGCTTGCGCAACATCTCAAAAAGAGAAGAATGCGAGAACCACGACCGCGTCAAAGACCGATAAGCAGACTCATTGGGCGCCATTTCCTGTAACAATTCGGATTCGGAACGGCCGTGCGTGAGCATATCCAGAAAATTGACCACAACTGCCATAAGCGGAAAAGACCGATAAGAATGCACCTTCTTCGCCAGCCGGTTGCCCTCTGTAATATCCAGTATTTTGACGTAGCGCGTATCCAGATCCAATTCGGGGTCAATTTCTGCGAGTTGTTGATCGAGCAATTGGTGCTCGTGTCGGTTGCGACTCATGTCGTCGTCACGCGCGACTTGCCACTCATCGGGATACATCCCCGCGAGATCAATGGGAAAAAGGCCGCTGAAAATAGCATTGCGGGAATACGGCGTCGCAGTGGGCAAAATAGAATAGTGGTAGTGTTGCTCAATATCAAAAATATCGGACAACAACGGCAAAATGGCAAACCAGTGATCCAATCGCATACAATCGACCACCACAAAAAACACCTGTTGCCCATCTTGCATACAGGGCGCGACAAATTCGGATACAATATCTACAGAAAGCGTGGGCGAATCCTCTTCGTCTTGCACCCACTGGCTATAATTATCCTCGACAAACTTGCCAAACGCCAAATTGCAGGCGCGGCGCAAATCGTCGTGCATCGTGCGCAAGCCCGGATCGTAAAAGCGATCCAATTCCAAATCCCACTCAGACAGGCGAACGTGAAGATTGATCCAATCTCGCCATGAATCGGCCAGTACGAGGGCTTCGCGCAATCTGTTGGATGCAGCGGCATAGTCCAGCCCCATGCGGTCTTTTTGAATTTGACGTGCATCGAGCAATTTTTTACACGCCAGCAAAATCTGACTCGGATTCACGGGCTTGGTCAAATAGTCGTCAATCCGCTGTCCAATAGCCTGTTCCATCAACCGTTCTTCTTCGTTTTTCGTAATCATAATAACCGGAATATGCGGATTGATATCCTTAATCGCCGCCAGGGTTGACAACCCATCTCGTCCAGCCATCATCTCATCGAGCAATACCGCATCAAATCCGCGTCTCTGTACCATGGCAATAGCATCGTCGCCATTGGTCACAGGGGTTATATCATACCCTCGATCCTTGAGAAAAATTTGATGGGGTCGCAACAAATCAATCTCGTCATCTGCCCACAAAATCTGCTTGGCTTCTTGCGTTTGATTCACATGCACCTCTACTTTTGATGATTGATAAAGGATTATTAGTCATCTATATCCGCCGGAGGCAAAGGCAGCAAAATGACAAATGTCGTGCCCTGATCTGGCACACTTTCTTTGATATACACTTTTCCACTGTGATAGTCTTCCACAATGCGTTTCACAAATGCAAGACCGAGTCCCCACCCGCGTTTCTTGGTACTGGTACCCGGCAAAAAAACCTGCTTAAACATATGCGAAGGCATGCCTTTTCCCGTATCGCGCACTTCAATAACCACCCGGCGTTCCTCCACGCGCGACGACACTTCAATGCGACCTCCTCGGCCTTCCATCGCATCGGCGGCATTTCTGAAAAGATTTTCAAACGCCCATCCCAAAAGCTCCCGATTGATCGGAACAACCGGCACATCGTTCAGTTCCTCTAAAATTTGCACATTCTCTGGCAAGCGCGCGCGCAAATAACCCGCAGTTTCAGCCACCACATCGCGCACCTGACCCAATCGCAATTCGGGTGTAGAACCAATCAAACTAAAGCGAGAAGCGATCTTATCCAATCGGCTCGTATCCCGATCCATCTCTCCCAGGATATCTTTCAGCCTCTGGCTACTCTCTTTATCACCCTCTGCATCCAACTCGTCCTTCAACAGCGCCAACCAACCGTACAGCGAAGACAGCGGCGTACCCAACTGATGGGCTGTTTCCCGGGCCATCCCCACCCATAAAGACCGCTGTTCTCTATTCTTAATATACCGAAAACCGAGATATCCACCTCCAGTAAATAAGATCGTCACCCCAAAAGCGACCCAAGGCAACCAGTTCAAACGCTTCTCCAGCGCGGACGCACCCCAGTGCAATTCCCAGATTTCCGGTTCCTTCTTAATGGGCCATTCAAACCGCAATGGATCTTTTTCTCGATCGAGCGCGTAAGCCTTATCCATCACCTTGCCCAGAGTTTCCGGACTGTGGTCGTCAAAGGGAATGCCAACCGCTTTCCAGTGTCTGGGAACACCCTGTTCGTCTGTGATTACGACCGGAAAATTGGGATTCAAAATGGTATCAAAAATGACATCCTTATAAAATCCCTCGACCTTAATTGTATCCAGGGTAACCACACTGTGCATAAAAGCGTAGAACTCTCCCATACGCCTCGCTTCTTGCCGCATGGGTTGCACCACATAAAGCTGAGTATAAATGAGGAACGCGATGACAATAATAACCGCCAAAAGAAAAAAATAAGCCGTCAAAAAACTTTGACTGGACAGGCGTAAGTGTAAATCCTTGAGCTTGTCCTCGATCTTATTTGCATTTGTGAACTGCATGCGTCCCTCCATTCAGTGGTCCTTTCTCCCAACCAAAAACGCCCGACACTTTTTTGAGTTCCCAATCAAAACCAAAGTCCGAAAATTTCCGCATTAAAAATAAAAAACGCCTTCAAATGAACAAAGACGTTTTTTAGGGCGGACCAATTCAAGGCGTATAGACAAGGGAGGACGAAGGGGAAAAACGAGTTGCAAAAGTGCGGGACATTTTATATGTTATATTGAAATTCGTTTTGATTATTCATCACATTCACAAAAGAAAGGGGTGAGTCCAGGCATGCCTGGTGTCCTCGTACGCGACGACGAACCGTTCGAAAGAGCACTCAAGCGGTTCAAAAAAGCCTGCGAAAAAGCCGGTGTTATTTCCGACATGAAAAAAAATCAACACTTTGAAAAACCGAGTGAACGTCGGAAACGAAAAATTGCCGCTGCAAAACGCAAGCGGATCAAATTGGACCAGCAATACACCCGCTAAGTCTTTCGCAATTATTTGAATTAAGCGATAATCACTCAGGGTGGCTATCGCTTTTTTTTATCCAATCCCATCTTGCTCATCAAATGAACATCGTCGATCTCATTCTTGCCCTCGGCCTCTTCTGGTTCGCTCGAAAAGGATGGCAAATTGGGCTGGTACAAAGCCTCATCATGCTACTCAGCGTGATACTGGCTTATGGTTTTGCCCTCACTTATGGCGAAACAACAGCGCGCGCTTTGTTCGATACAACGGAAGACCTCGGCACAGGCACCGCGCTATTCGGGTTCTTCGTGGTATTTGTAGCCGTCCTGGCCGCCTGCTATTTTCTCGGGCGCGCCCTTCACGGAATGCTGCGTGCCTCACCTCTCGGCGCGATTGACGCATTTGGCGGCATTGCTCTGGGGCTGGTTCAAGGCGCATTGATTTTAGGCCTGATCGCCATATTTTTTCGCGCCCATCCCATCCATAGCCGCGCGCCCGAATTCATCGACAATTCCACCTTAGGCGCACCACTTCAAAAATCCGCCCGGATGATTGCCGAGGGTGTACAGGCCATGTTTCCCAACGTAAAAACCCTGCTCGAAGCACTGGGCATTCAAATCGAAAAAACGCCTCCTCTAATTGAAAAGCTGAACAAAGAAGCCGGTGAAGCGCGAAAAAAAATCAACGAAATACTTGAGGAATCCAAATAGGGACGGGTTTTAAACCCGTCCCTACTGTCACACAGAGACGACCAATGTCCATAACCAGTGACCTGCTCATCTCTCCGGGCAAATACTGCAATTCGCTCACGGAATATGCCCGCTTCAAAACCCGTGAAGTCGATATCGGGGGTGTACCACTCGGCGGCGACAATCCCATTCGCGTGCAGTCAATGACCACAACCGATACCATGGATACCGAAGGCACGGTCGCCCAATCCATCCGCATGATCCGCGCTGGATGTGAATACGTGCGTATAACAGCACCCAGCCAGAACGAAGCCCGCAACCTCGAAAACATCCAAAAAAAAATCAGAGCCGCGGGCTATAACACCCCACTGATAGCCGACATTCACTACACCCCCAACGCCGCTGAAATCGCCGCCCGAATCGTGGAAAAAGTGCGCGTGAACCCCGGCAATTACGCCGACAAAAAAAAATTCCAGATCATCGAATACACCGATGAACAATACGCCGAAGAACTGCACCGCATCCGCGACAGATTTTCACCACTGGTCAAAATCTGCAAAGAATACGGCACAGCCATGCGGATTGGTACCAACCACGGATCGCTCTCAGACCGCATTATGAGCCGGTTTGGCGACACCCCACTCGGCATGGTCGAATCCGCCCTCGAATTTGCGCGAATATGCATTGACCTCGACTATCACGACATCGTATTTTCCATGAAAGCCAGCAATCCGCAAATCATGGTTCAAGCCTACCGCCTGCTGGTACACAAAATGATGGCCGAAGGCATGAACTATCCGCTCCATCTGGGCGTCACGGAAGCTGGTGATGGCGAAGACGGACGCATCAAATCGGCCGTGGGCATAGGCGCACTACTCGAAGACGGCCTGGGCGATACCATTCGCGTCTCCCTCACCGAAGAACCCGAAGCCGAAATCCCCGTAGCGCAAACACTGGTCGCCCGCTATCGCAACCGAAGCGATCACGCGCCAATACCGGACATTCAAACATCTCATATCGATCCGTTTTCTTACACCCGCCGCGCAACGCGACAGATCGAAAAAATCGGCAAACCGAGTGCCCCAATCGTCATTGCCACCCCACAGGGCACCATCACCCCCAAAACCCTGCAACCCTTTGGCTATTTGTACGACGCGGCACTCGACAAATGGCATATCGCCGACATGGCCGTTGACTTTATCGACATCGGCGACCGCACCCTGGACTTTGAACTGCCAGGCACGCTGGGCGTCATCCAAAATGCCCGGACCTGGTCGCCCGCATCCACGGCATATCCAATTTTTTCTGCGGCTGCATACTTGCAAACCAATCACACATCCGAGCGCATCACCTTTGTTTGTGCCGAACTCGAAGAACTCGACGCACCGCTTATCCATGCGCTCAAGACCGATCCCTGTACAGTGCTCGTCCTGCAAACGCACAACACCCACGCCATGCCCGAACTGCGCCGCGCATTCTGCATGCTTGCGGATTGGCATTGCGACATACCCGTAGTCATCCGCCGAACGTATAGCGCAACAATGTACTCAGACAATGACGCCTTCATGCTCCACGCTGCCACAGACTGCGGAGGACTACTCGTCGATGGCCTCGGCGATGGCCTGTGGCTTGAGGCATCCGATCCAATAGACGATCACGTCCTCACCCGCACAGCCTTTGGCATCTTGCAAGCCACGCGCACCCGCATCTCCAAAACCGAATACATATCCTGCCCATCGTGCGGGCGCACCCTGTTCGACCTGCAGGAAACCACCGCCCTGATTCGAAGCCACACAAACCACCTCAAAGGCGTCAAAATTGGCATTATGGGCTGCATTGTCAACGGCCCGGGCGAAATGGCCGACGCCGATTACGGCTATGTAGGCAGTGGTCCCGGCAAAATCACGCTCTACAAGGGTAAAGACATCGTCAAACGCAATATCCCCACAGAAGGTGCGGTTGACGAACTCATTGACCTGATACGGGCTGGCGGCGATTGGATTGAGCCAGAGACGAATAGACGAATAGACGAATAGACGAATAGACGAATAGACGAACCCCGCCCAACCACCCAAAACCTCTGGATTGCGGCTAAAATCATGCCGCAATGACGGCTTTCATGTACATTACCTGTTTCATCGATTCGCCGATTCGTTGATTCGCTGATTCGTCCCAGGGAGTTCCTCACATGCCGCGCATTCCAGAAACCACCATCGATCAAGTGCGCCTGTCCATCGACATAGTCGATGTGGTAAGCGATCACGTTGCACTGACCCGCCGGGGCAAAAATTTTGTCGGCCTGTGTCCTTTCCACGACGACTCCACCCCCTCCCTGAACGTCTCACAAGAAAAACAGATCTACAAGTGTTTCGCCTGCGGCGCAGGCGGCAACAGCTTTACATTTCTGCGCGAAATAGAAAACATCAGCTTTATCGAAGCCGTTCGCCAACTCGCCGACCGCGCGGGCATAGTCCTGCCCGATGCAAAACCCGCAGACCCGGACCAGCAGGAAGTCTTTGACCAACTCTACCGCGCCAATGAACTCGCGGTCAAATATTTTCACCACCTGCTCACACAAGACGAAAAAGCCGCCGATGCAATGGCCTACCTCAAAAATCGCGGCATAAACCGCGACGTCATCGATGCCTTTTCTCTCGGTTACGCGCCCGATCAATGGGATGGCTTCTTGCAAGTCGCCACCCGCCGGGGATTCTCTCTGCAAATACTCGAACGCGCCGGCCTGGTCACACCAAGACAAACAGGAGACGGTTTTTACGACCGCTTTCGCAATCGCATCACTTTCCCCATTCACGCCGCCACAGGACGCCCGGTAGCTTTTGGTGCACGCGCCCTCGACCCCAACGAACAGGCAAAATACATCAACTCTCCGGAAACCCCTGTGTACAACAAAAGTGCCACCCTGTACGGCTTGTGGCGCAATAGAGACTCCATCCGCGATGCGGGTGTAGCACTCGTTGTAGAAGGGTACATGGACCTCATTGCCCTCGCGCAATACGACATTGAAAACGCAGTCGCATCCTCTGGCACAGCACTTACCACCGACCACGCGCGCCTGCTCAGGCGTTACGCGCCCAAAACCATACTCATCTTCGACGGCGACACCGCCGGAGCAACCGCGGCAATGCGGGGGATCGGATCGCTCTTTGAAGTGGGCCTTGAAGTGCGCGTTGTCACCCTGCCCGAAGACCACGACCCCGACAGCTATGTGCGCGCCCAGGGACCCGACGGCCTTCTGCGCCTCACCGAAAACGCCGCACCCGCCATCGACTTCCTCATAGAACAACTTGCGCAACAAAACGACCTTTCCACCGTAGATGGCAAAACCCGAACAGCACACGCATTGGCCGAACTCGTTGGGCGCATCACAGACAAGGCACTCAAACAATTTCTCATCAAAGACATCGCCGAAAAAATCGGAATAGATGAAGAAATCCTCATCGGCATTGCCCAAACACAACGCCGCTCTACAAGACCGCAAAACGGACAACCAGAACCCGAAACTTATGATACGCGGCCCCGTTCCGAGCGCGAACTGCTCACCTACCTGATGCAACATCCCGAAACCGCCGATAGCGTCTTCAATCAAATTTCTCCCGACAACTTTACAAACAGTGCTTACCGGCAAATCGCCGCCCTGATTGCTCGCAACCGACAGCAAAAACAATCCATTGAAGCCGCGCACCTCATCGATCAGTGCAACGATGCTCGCTTGTGCCGCATATTAACCGATCTATCTCTGGAAATTGGAATTGAGAATCCCAACATTGATGTTCCCATTCAAGATTATATTCACAAGTTCCAGCTCAAAAGTCTCGAAAGCGAAATCGAACGGCTCGAAAAGCAATTGCGCCAACCGCTTTCTTCCGACGACCTGCGCGCCACACTGGAAAAACACCGCCACCTCACTGCCCAGCGCAAAGCGATAGCTGAGCCAAAATAAATTTCACGAGGTATCCAATTTTCAGTTGACAACTTATCTATGTTCCTTATCTTTCCTTTTTGGGTTAAATTAGCAAAACTGAATTTGGGGCGCATAGCTCAGTTGGTTAGAGCGACGGACTCATAATCCGTTGGTCCGGGGTTCGAGTCCCTGTGCGCCCACCATAAATCATCGCGGTGACCATCCAGCGAGGTCGCCGTTTTTTTGTGAACAGTCATTTCATTATTTTCTGGATAATCGCCTGAAACGCTTTATTCTATACAATGCGTTTGGCACTTTTTGCGGGGGGTAACGAGTGCAAACCATCACCAAAGCAGACCTGGCAAAAATACTTGCAGATGAAATTGATTGCAAAAACACAATGGCAAAACAAGCCGTAGATGTACTCTTTGAAACCCTTGCAGAAGCCATCATCGAAGGTGAACGGATCGAAATTAGAGGCTTTGGAAGTTGGGAAGTCAAACGCACCAACGCCCGTCCTCGCGCACGCAATCCCCGAACGGGCGAAGAAGTCTATGTACCTGCGCGACGCAAAGTGGGGTTCAAACCCGGCAAAATACTTCGAGATGCCCTTTCAACCCCTCTCAAAGATCTGGAATAAACGGGGTAAGGAGATCTAAAAACACCGCAGCAAATCTGCTGCGGTGTTTTCTTGTAACGCTGACAATGTAACTTACAAAGCCTCATAAAGATTTTCAATCTGCTGCTCCACCAGACGCAACCGACGGCTGAGGCGGTCTCCTCGCTTGAAATCTCTTTTTTCAAAAGCCGATGCCATTCCCCGTTCCAATCGCAATTTCTCACCTTCCAATGCCTCAATTTGTTTTTCAACCTCAGAATCGAACTCTCCATCTAGCGTCTTATCTGATCTCCATTTTGCCCAAAAATCTGAGAAATTGCCCACATGGGATTCCAAATTCAGATCGCGCACTTCAATCACGCGCTCGGCAATTTTATCGAGGAAATAGCGATCGTGTGAAATCACTATCAGTGTGCCGTCAAAATCTTCAAGAGCATCTTCCACCTGCTCGCGGGATGCGATATCCAGATGATTGGTTGGCTCATCTAATAGCAACATATTGGCCCCAGACACCATCAAACAGGCCAACTGAACGCGGCTTTTTTCCCCACCACTTAAATTGCCGACTTTTTTGTCCAGATCACGCCATGAAAATAAAAACCTGGACAACACCCCACCTCCCTGATCGCGGTTCAACTCACCCGACAAACAGATCTCTTCGAGAATGGTTCGGTCGTCATTTAAGGTCTCGTGTTCTTGTGCGTAATATCCCAATTGAATGCGTGGACCAATTCGCATTGTGGGGTGTTCCCAGGCAGCCTCGGCAACAATATCCTTAAAGAGCATGGATTTACCCGTCCCATTACCCCCAACCAATCCGACGCGCTCGCCCGATTGCACCAGCAAATCAACATCTCGAAACAGCGTGCGCTTACCTGCTTTGCGCCCGTACTTTCGCAACTCCAAAGCAATTTTTCCACTGCCTTGAATCGCGCCAAATGCAGGATCAATGCGCTGGCGATCCATGACTGGCCGATGGATCCGATCTATGCGGTCCAGCATTTTTCCCTTGTTTCTCGCACGCCGTATATTTTTTTCTCCACCCCACAATTCAAAACGCTTGATCATCTCCTCCAGCCGTTGAATTTCCTTCTGCTGGTTGTCGTATGCCGCTTTCTGCAAGAGCAATTGACGCATTTTTTCTGCGCGGTAGGCCGAATAATTGCCCATATATGTGCTGGCTTTTCCATCTTCAACTTCCACGATCCGATTCACAACCCGGTCCAGCATATAGCGGTCGTGCGATACCAGAATCACCGTTCGGTCCAAATTTTGCAAAAATGTCTCTAACCAGGCTAATCCTTCAAAATCGAGATGATTGCCCGGTTCGTCCAGCAACAGCAGATCGGGCTCGCCCAGCAGAATTTTTGCCAAGCCCACCAGATTCTTTTCACCGCCACTCAATACATCGACAGATTGGTCCCGCCAGGCATCTATACCCAGTCCATCTATGACCGCATCAATTTTTGCCTGACAAGCATAGCCATCTGCCCGCTCAAAAGCCTCCTGTAAGCGCCCGTACTGTTCCATCACCGCATTGATCTGATCGGACACACCGTTTGCCATCTGATCTTCCAGTTTGCGCATTTTGCGCTGCATCTGATTGACTGCTTCAAATACCGAGGCGATTTCTTCTTCAACACGCCTTCCCGCCTGAAATTTCAGGTGCTGCTCGAGATACCCCGTAGATATGCCTTTTACCTTACTCACTGTGCCAGAAACGGGTCTTTCAATACCCGCAATCAATTTTAAAATGGTAGTCTTTCCGCAGCCATTGTCACCAATCAAACCCACCTTTTCGCCCTTATTGATCTTAAAAGACACATCAACCAGCACATCCTGAGCACCGTAATCCATTGCAATATGATGTAATTCCAAAATAGTCATTTTTTTTCAAATATGAATCGCCTCATCCTCCACATTCAACGCGGCCTCCTTCAGTGCCTCTGGCAGCGTGGGATGCGCGTGCATTGTTCGCGCAATATCCTCTGCACTCGCGGAAAATTCCATTGCCAGAACCCCCTCGGCGAGCATATCGGACGCGCGTGCGGCCAAAATGTGGATACCCAACACGCGGTCCGTCTTTTCATGTGCAATAATCTTCACCTCTCCATCCACCGCCTGTAGCGTATGTGCGCGACCATTGGCAGCTATTGGAAACTTGCCCACCTTGTAGGGAATGCCATCCGCCACAACCTGCTCCTCTGTCAAGCCCACCGATGCCAGTTCTGGATGCGTGTAAACCACATTGGGAATCGCGCCATAATTCACATGCCCCGCCCTTCCCGCCATACATTCCACCGCAGCCACACCTTCTTCCTCTGCCTTGTGCGCCAACATCGGACCGGGAATCACATCGCCAATCGCATAGACACCCGGCAAATTTGTCTCAAATACGTCATCAACCAGAATGCGCCCCTGGCCATCCATCTCCAACCCCACATCTTCGCCACCCAGC
This sequence comes from Gemmatimonadota bacterium, assembly GCA_026705765.1. Lineage (NCBI taxonomy): Bacteria > Pseudomonadati > Gemmatimonadota > Gemmatimonadota bacterium. Next base: position 29,057 of record JAPPAB010000174.1, on the reverse strand, counting down.
CCATCGGTATTTGGCCTTCGCCCAACAGCGACCAACAACCGGTCACACGTCTCTGAAGTCGTCTCCCCGCCCTGTGCGAGCGTCACAATCACCTTCCCATCGCAAACCTCAGCCGACTTCGCGCGCGTTTCAAACGAAAACCTCAGCCCCTGCTTCTCCAGCACCTTCTGCAAACCGAGGGACAATTCGCGGTCCATCGTCGGCGTCACCCCATCCAAAAATTCCACCACATGCACCTCTGCACCCAGGCGACGCCACACCGACCCCAACTCGAGACCAATCGCACCTGCGCCAATAACAATCATCTTCCCGGGCACCTCATCCAGTGCCAACGCCTCGGTAGAACTGATCACATACTCGCCGTCATAAGGCAAATTGGGCAACTCAACAGCAGAACTACCCGTAGCAATCAAAATGCGCTCTGCCGAATAAATATCCCCATCAACATCGACCTTTCCATCGCCAGCCAGCCGCCCCAGCCCCGAAATATGCGTCACATTATTCTTCCGAAACAGACCGCGAATACCGCCCGTCATCCTCCGCACAATACCGGACTTGCGCTTCATCATACCCTTCAAATCCAGTTCCACACCACCGGTCTTTACACCGTGAATATCCAGCGAAGACGCCGCCTGATGAAACAATTCACTCGACTCCAAAAGGGCTTTACTCGGAATACAGCCCACATTCAGACATGTACCCCCCAATGCCTGTTTCTCAACACACGCCACGCGCATGCCCAATTGCGCCGCGCGAATCGCCGCGACATACCCCCCCGGACCAGCACCAATAACAATGAGATCGAATGTATTATCTGCCACGAGAGGCTCCTCAAAATCGGTAAAAAATTCGGGCACCCACGAGGGATCGCCCCTACGGTTTATCCGTCATCTGCGTCCATCTGCGTCCATCTGCGGATCACACCTCCAGCATCATACGTGCGGGATCTTCGAGCAAGTCTTTTACGCGAACCAGAAATGTGACCGAAGTCTGGCCGTCAATCAGGCGGTGATCATAAGTCAATGCCAGATACATCATCGGGCGAACAACCACCTCATCCCCCACGGCGATGGGCCGATTCTGAATCGCGTGCATGCCCAAAATCCCCGTCTGAGGCGGATTGAGAATAGGCGTTGACAACAGCGATCCAAACACCCCGCCATTGGTAATTGTAAACGTGCCCCCGCTCAACTCATCCAACCCCAGCTTGCCTTCTCGCGCAGAGAGCGCCACGCGCTTAATTTCAGACTCAATAGTGGCAAAAGACATGCGCTCTGCCGACTTCAAAATCGGCACGACAAGACCGCGATCAGTACCCACTGCAATGCCCATATTGACATAATCGCGATAGACAATATCAGAACCATCGATACTGGCATTTACATCGGGATATTCCTGCAAAGCAATAACACTGGCGCGAACAAAAAAAGACATCAAACCCAGGGATATGCCGTGTACCTCTGCGAACATCTCTTTGTATTTGGCGCGCAGATCAAAAATACCGCTCATATCTACTTCATTAAACGTCGTCAACATCGCCGCGGTCTGCTGTGCAGAAACCAGACGCTCGGCAATACGCGTGCGAATCTGGCTCATGGGTTCGCGCCGCTCGCCATCGCCCGTAACAGCGGGAGCAGGAGGTGGCGCAGGCGTTTCGGGTTCAGAAACGGGCGAATCGGGCACTTCAGACCCTTCTGAATCGAGATACGCCAGCACATCTCCTTTGGTCAATCGGCCGTCCTTTCCCGTCCCTGTAATCGCCGCGGGATCGAGATCGTGCTCTGTCACCAATCGGCGCACTGCCGGACTCAAACCATCGGCCTCCTCCGGTACTTCAGCCTTTAAAACAGCTTTACCATCCTCATCTATTGTAGCAATAGTCTCACCGACCTCAATCGTATCACCATCGGCCTTCAGTGTATGCAACACACCCGCCGAAGGCGCGGGCAATTCGACATCGGCTTTATCCGTTTCAATAACCGCAAGGGGTTCATCTACCGCCACGGCCTCGCCATCCGATTTCAACCACTCGACCAGAATGGCATCGGTCACTGACTCTCCCAATTCGGGCAAAACCACATCAACAGGCATGTACGCGCCTCCCTAAGAAAAATCCAGAGCCGTCTCCACGATCTCTTGCTGTTCGGCCAAATGCACCGACTGAATACCCGTGGCCGTTGCAGCCGTGGGCTTTCGTCCCAGATAGCGCACTGGCTTTTTGTTATCGAGCAACCTGCGGAGTTTTGGCTCCATAAAATCCCAACTACCCATATTTTGCGGCTCTTCTTGTCCCCAAAAAATATCCGCATCGCCGTATTTTTCAAGTATAGCCCCCACCTCATCCCACGGAAAGGGATAGTGTTCCTCAATCCGCACCAGTGCGACCCGTTCCTCGCCCTTTTTGTCCCGCCCCTCTTTTAAATCAAAAAAGACCTTACCCGTACAGAAAACAACGCGCTTCACACCGCCGGGATCGGGCTGTGCGGGATCGTCTAAAACGGGATAAAACGCCCCCTCGGACAAATCCTCGAGCGTTGAAAACGATTCTTTGTGCCGCAACAAACTCTTTGGCATCATCAAAACGAGAGGCTTGCGAAATGCGCGCAGCATCTGGCGGCGCAGCAAATGAAAATACTGCGCGGGCAGCGTGGGGCAACCCACCTGCATATTGTCTTCGGCACACAACGCCTGAAACCGCTCTAACCGCGCACTCGAATGCTCTGGTCCCTGGCCTTCAAACCCGTGCGGCAACAGCATCACCAGCCCGCTCATCTTTTGCCATTTGGCCTCAGAACTGGAAATAAACTGATCGATAATCATCTGCGCGCCATTGGCAAAATCGCCAAACTGGGCTTCCCAGATCGTCAATTTATTGGGATTGGCATAGCTCACGCCAAACTCAAAGCCCAGCACTGCCAACTCCGAAAGCATCGTATTATAGACCCTGAAACCACCCTGACCATCCGATAGATGGTTCAACGGTGAATAAATCGAGCCATTTTTGACGTCGTGCCACACCGCTTGCCGATGACTAAATGTACCCCGCTGAGAATCTTGCCCCGCCAATCGCACCGGGAACCCATCCACCAACAAACTGCCAAATGCGAGCATCTCCGCACAACCCCAGTCTATACCCACCTTACCGTGGACCATTTGCATGCGGTAATCGAGTTGGCGCATCAATTTGCGATAAGCGTTAAATCCCTCGGGCACAGTCGTCGCCTTTTCGGCAATATCAATCAATGTTTCTCTGCTCACCGCGGTTTTTGCCGTGCGATCTGCGCCCGCCTTCCCAAATCCCTTCCACGCGCCCCCAAATGCAGGCTCACGCGGTTTTGTCTTTTGATTTTTCGCATCGACAAATGCCGCCTCAAGCTTCTCGCGCACACCCTGCTTCATCGCATCGACATCATCCTCTGTTGCGATATTTTGCTCAATCAAACGCCTCGAATACAAATCGACAACCGTTGGATGCTCGGCGATTTCAGCAGATTGCAGGGGCTGTGTAAAAGCCGGATCGTCGGATTCATTGTGACCGTATCGGCGATAACACCACAGATCGATAATCACATCGTTCTTCACCGCCTGGCGATAAGCCATAGCCATACGCGCCGTGTGTACCACAGCTTCGGGATCATCCGCATTGACGTGAAAAATGGGCATCTTAACGATCTTTGCCACATCTGTTGGATACGCCGTAAAACGGGACTCCCGGGGCAGTGCTGTAAAACCAATCTGGTTATTCACAACAATATGAATCGTACCCCCATTATCATAGCCATCCAGATGGGACAGGCAAATCGTCTCAGGCACAATGCCCTGCCCGGCAAAAGCGGCATCGCCGTGAATGATCAGCGGTACGATATGCTCGTGCTGAACATCGCCTTTTGTCTCTTGCTTCGTACAAACAATGCCCTCAATCACGGGATTGACCAATTCGAGGTGACTCGGATTTGGCGTCAATCCCAAATGCACTGTATGCCCATCGCGCGTGACATACTCATGGGCGAACCCCATGTGGTATTTTACATCGCCCGACCCCTCTCCCAACTCAACACCCTCAAATTCACTGAATATCTCCGGATAGGGCTTTTGCATGATATGCGAAAGCACATTGAGCCTACCTCGATGCGCCATCCCCATCACCATTTCTTCGACATTTAGCGCAGCCCCAGTTTCAATAAGCGCGTGCAACATCGGGATCAGCGCTTCGCCACCTTCAATAGAAAATCGCTTTTTCCCGATATATTTAACATGCAAAAATTGTTCAAACTCCTGTGCTTCGATCAATAGCCTCAACAGATCCCGGCATTGTTCCGCACTGAATTTCGGCGAATTTAAGATCGGTTCCATGTGCTGCTCCAGCCACTCGTGCTGGCTCTTATACGGAATATCGGTGTATTCTACCGCCACAGAACCGCAGTATGTTTGCCTGAGCTTTGCAACGAGGTCGCGCAACGTCCCGTCCGTGGGACCGAGGAACCCGCCATCGCCGACAATTTGATCCAGGTCCTCTTCTGTAAAGCCGTATTCGGACAACTCCAACAGCGGATATGGTGGGCGCGTATAACTCATCGGCGCGATATCGGCGACCAGGTGCCCCCATGTGCGATAGGCATTGACCAGAGCCAGAGCCCCCTGCTGCCTATTCGCATCCATGCGGGTATATTCCTCCAATGTGTCATAAGCATCGAGAAACGCCATGACATTTTCCTCCGCCTGGCTTTCATCTGACGCATCTGGAGTCAAGTCGGCACCATCGCGCTGCATCCCCAAATCAAACCCCGCAAAAAATATATGCCATCTTTCATCCACCAGATCTGGGTCTTGTTTGTACTTCTCATACATCGCGTCGATATAATCGGCATTGGCAATCGCAGCAATATCGAATGACATAACAATCCCCACCTTTCTATAGCCTTTACAAGAGGTGTATCGTACACACCCGAAAAAGTAACGCCTACACCGCATCATGTCAAGATAGCACTGGTCAGCGAGCGCCTCAACCGCTCACCCCGTCCAAAACGACTTCGTCTTCCGCGCGAGTTGATAGAGCTTAAAAGAATGGCGCAGCAGGGGTAGCGCGCCCCAGCCGAGATGGTATTTTCTGCGGATACGCCACATAGCCCTATCTCGATCTTCCCGCTGGCTTACACTTTGAGCATGCACCCGATAATAATATAATGTCTCGGACACATAATGCCCAATCCCCCCCTGTTTAAGCGCGATATTTAGCCACAAATCCCAATCCTGATATCGACGCACAGCGGGATCGAATCCGGGAAAGCTATCAGCTCGAATCAACGCAGCGAGATCGATATAATTTCCCGCGCGCAATCGCCGCACGTCAAACGGACCAGACACCTCGCGATCGCCCTGCTGTAAATCGTCATCTACAAACACAATGCGATCGCCATAAGCATAAGCCGCGTGGGAAACTTCTCCCAATGCACCGTAGAGCACCTCTAAAAAGCGCGGCATCATCACATTGTCCGCATCAAAAAACGCGACATAAGAAGTCGAAACCTTCAAAAACCCAAAATTCCGAGCGCGATTGCCATTGCGAAAATCCACGCGACAGTACTGCACATCGGAAAATGATGCCACAACATCTGCCGCATTGTCTTCACTCGCATCGTCAACCACCAGCACCTGACGGGGCAAAAGCGTCTGTGACAAAACCGATTCCAAACACGCGGCGAGATAATGACCGTAATTGTGCGCGGTAATCACTACCCCAATGTCTGATCGCGCACTCATACAGACCAATCCGCCAGCTTTAACAGGGCAATTTGATACTGCAAATTCTTCAAAGCATCCGCACCAGAAACCACAATCCGCCCACCTTCGCCGCGTACATCCTTGCCAAATTCATCGATTAAAATATGCATAAAATCATCGCAAATCACAGCCTCGTCTCCGTGGACTAATCGCGCGCGATAAATACCCTCCTCATCGGCAAACCCCTCCCAATTCACCAAAAAGCCATTAACGCCAAATTGCCGCACGGGAACCCCCGCGTCGATATCGCGCAAAACAAACCGCACATCGCACCGTCCATTGGGCGTAACCACCTCGAAACCCACGCGATTCTCCCGCTCGCCTATTGCACACGAGGCCGTAGCCCAATCGATTTCCCCCCCTGGCAAAAACCCCAGAACCAAACTCAATGGATGGGAAGCCACATCAATCCAGATATCTTCCCGCGCCTTTGATCCCCCGCGCCCCTTCACCTCCATCTCCATCTCAAGTGAATCAATCGCATCCCACGCCCCCCGCACACGCGTGTAAAAATCGCGATAAACTGAAATCCCCGCAGGATATTGTGCAGACATCACCAGCGACTTACCCACCTGCTCCGCCGAATGCACCACAGCCCGTCCATCTGCCAAAATATCATCCAGACTCCTATCCACATCCCAGCACAGGGGCTTTTCGCACACCACATGGCACCCACTCTCCAGAGCCATAATTGCATGGTCTCTGTGCAGATTAAAAGGACTTGAAACATCGACCACATCGGGCTGTTCAGCCGCCAGCATCTGCGCCACATCTGTATAAGCGCGCCCATCAAATCCAAAATACGCCTGCAATTGCGCCCGGGTCTTTGCACACGACGCTTCCGAAGTACCCACAAATGCCACCACCTGAGACCCCGACAAATGGTGCCATCGCGCGTGGTGCTGCCCAATGCCACTCGCGCCAATAACAGCGACCTTTAATCTATCAGGCATTTTGCTCTCCTCGCATTGAGATCGAAAAAACACTGCGCTATAATAGGTACTTGCTCCGAAAATTCAACCCTTTTCAGTTAATCGCCAAGCTAAATTAATCTAACTTATCATAATTTGAGAAAAAAATAAAAAAACTTGTTGACATAAGCCCAACATTTGTTTTGCTTGTTGTGCGAGTGTTTTACTAATAAAACAATTTTATAGATCACAAAACAAAAAAGACTACTACCAAACCAAATTTTAAGACTTTTTTGGTCATTTTTTATAGAAATCCAACAGGAGGAAAGCAATGGACGTTTTGGAAGCTATTCACACGCGGCGCACAATTTTTAAGTTCAAACCGGGTGGTGTGCCCAAAGATGTGATTGAAAAAACTTTTGAGGCCGGTCTTTGGGCACCCAATCACCATTTGACAGAACCGTGGCGATTTGTAGTCCTGGGAGAAGAAACCAAAGAAATACTGGCGCAACGCTACAGCGAAATTCAGGAAGAAAAAGCGGCTGAAGGTGCCAGCGACGAGGCCAGGCGCATATTAAAAGAAGCCGGTTATGCCAAGTTCATGTCAAAGCCCACAATTATTGCAGTGGCCTGTTTGCAAGATGGCGATGAAATCAAGAACAGAGAAGACTATGCAGCCGCGTGTTGCGCCATGCAAAATGTACAGTTGGCTGCTTGGGCAGAAGGGATTGGCATGCAGTGGAGCACGGGGCCGATCACCCTGGAAGAAAACACCTGCAAATTGCTGGATGTAGATACCGAGAACGAATACATCATCGGATTTTTCTATACTGGATATCCGGATGAAATACCAGAACCGAGGCGCAAACCCCTCGAAGAGGTGCTGAGCTGGACGGATTGATTCCGCTAACGATGAATGGCTTTGAATTCTTTGTTCTATATCGCCTACCTACCCTATGCAACAGTGCTGCCGGAGACATGGGTGGAACTTGATACGGAAGATGTGCAAACAACTGTATCCACATAAAAGGAGTATCATTATGAAAGAATCAGCGCATCCATCAACTTCGGACGAGGAGATAGTTGATCGGCCACAGGATTCCAACGCTCGTAAAGGTGGGCTGTCTCTGATATTGACTGCATTAGCAACAGGTGTTGCCGTTATTGGACGAGTCGCCGCCGACGCGGATCGGCCCACGTTTGCTGAATCGCTCGTCGCGATCTCAGAGAGTGGTGGCCTTTACGCTACGGGAGGTGCTGGCAGGCTGCTCTCGGGGGTTGCACTGGTTGCAGGTGCGTGGTTTTTGACGAGAACCTGGATTATCAAGGAGCGGCTGGGTACGCCTCTGGTACCGGTGCTGTTCGCTGTGTCTGGTCTTTTTACGATCATTTCCGGGGTGTGTACAATCGCGCTTGTTGCCATTGCACCAGAAGTGACCGCCACGGCAGAGACGACCGAATACCTTCGATGGTTCACCGGCAAAATCGGTTTCTCGGCAGCTGGATTGGCGCTCATCCTCGCGGCGCGGTACCAGTGGAAGGTCGGCGGTCAGCTCAGATATGTCGCACCCGCATCTGCGGTTATCGGCATCGCTATGCAATTTATATGGACAGACGCAACGATCAGCCTGCATCATTTCAGTGGTCCAGCCTTCGTTCTATGGTTACTGCTCATCGGTACGATGCTGGCGACAGGCCGGGTGGAACGCCACTTCGTGGCGATGCAAAACCGAGAAATGTAATGTGTGAGAATAACAGTTGCAGCAATAGAGGTGTTTCGATGAAAATTGACCGCTATGATATTACGCATAGGGTGTCTCGACCGGCTTTAAAAAACTGGGCATTCTGGCTTTCAACTGAAGACGAGGAAAAAGTGAGCTCAGTCGGGCTCCGTGAATACCACATGCGATTCGGGTCTGCACAACTCAAGATGGGTGGCATCTGCGGGGTCGGCACGAAGGAGGAACATCGCAACAAGGGATACTCTCGGCGCGTCATGGAGCATACCATGGCGTACATGACCGAGAACGGATTCGATGTCTCCATGCTCTTTGGTATTCCAAACTTCTACTATAAATTTGGCTATGCGACAGTTCTGCCGGAAACATACGTGGAATTTGATACAGAAGAAGTGCAAGCAGCTACATCTACATATCAGATCCGAAAATTTGAGACAGAGGACGCGCCGAAAATATTGGATCTCTACGCAGTAAACAACGCTGAACGAACAGGGACGCTGTTAAAAAAAGAAATCGGTTGGAAAGAATTCGCGACGACGGGTGACTTTGGGGTTGTCGCTGACCCTTTTGTTGTCCTGAGCGAAGCCGGTGAGGTGATTGGGTATTTCGTCTTCGGCGCTCTGCCCATCTCTCACAGTGGCGTGGAGAGATTCTAATCTCGACAGATCTGGGACAGGATTGTTTGGAAATTGATCGGGGCTGCGTTGCACACACCAACAGCCGGGCTAACACCTTCCACCTTGAGACGCCGCAGGACAAGCTGATCCAACTGATGATGGGGCGGCGAAGCATTGAAGATCTTGCCATTGAACCCGATATTTCGGTAACTGAGGAAATTATTCCTGTACTGGAAGCCCTCTTTCCACTCGGTCATCCACACGTTTGGTGGCCCGACCGATTTTAGTGAACGGGTGGGTTCACCCATTCATTTAAATTAGTAAAAAAATATTGACATAAACCCAACACTTGTTTTATTTGTTGGGCGAGTGTTTTATTAGTAAAACATTTTTATAGACCGCCAAACAAAAAAGACCACCTGTCGTTTCGAGAGCCAGCCAGCTCACGACAGATGGTCTGAGTCACGCCATAAGCACGACTCGCGTTCAAAGTAGGGTTTTTCGCGCATCATGTCAACCCACTTTGAATGGCATTGTGTTTCACACAGGAGAAAAGCATGCGCTTCAAACTGCTCGCTTCGTTTCTATCTCTGGCATTTGCACTACCCACCATAGCCGAAGAAGACAAACGACCCGAATTGCCCGGCAGCATATACGACAAACCCTATATCAAACGCATGGGCAGAAATGTGGCTATCGGCGGATATATTGACCACGAATTTGAGTGGACAGAAGGAAAAGACAGCACCTTTGACCAGCACCGTTTCATCCCCTTCATCTTTTCGGAAATCACCGACCGAATTCACGTTTCGTGCGAAATCGAATTTGAACACGGCGGTCTCGTCAAAGGCAGCAGCAACACCGATGGCGAAATCAAACTCGAATTCGCCATCATGGACTTCACCTTTACAGAAGCCTTCAACTATCGGGGTGGTGTCATACTCTCCCCGCTCGGGCGCTTCAACCTCCTGCACGACAGCCCGCTCAACGACCTTACCGAACGCCCCACCGTGAACCGTCAGATCATGCCATCCACCCTCTCAGAGGCAGGAATGGGCTTCTTTGGCACCTTTTATCCCTCCGAACTCTCTGTGGCAACTTATGAACTCTACCTCGTCAACGGGTTCAATGAAAAAGTCAACTCCGGCGGCAATCTCCGCATTCGAAGCGGACGGGGCAGCCAAAAAACGGACAACAACCACGACAAAGCACTCGTCGGACGGTTCGGCTTCAGTCCGCGCCTGGGTATTGACCTCGGCGCATCTTTCCACACGGGCAAATACGACGATGCGAACAACAACCGCCTCTCCATCTTCGGAGCCGACGCGCAATTTACACAGGGACCCTTTGAACTTCAGGGCGAATACGGACAGGCCACCGCCGATGGATTTAACGGCGACCAGCGCGGTGCTTATGCACAGACCAACTTTCATTTTGGGCACGATCATTTCTTATCAGAATCCGTGTTCACAGCCATCGCGCGCTGGGACTGGGTCGATTTTGATACCTCGATAACTGGCGATTCGGAATACGGGATCACCTTGGGCGTGAACTTCCGTCCCGTTGAAGATACAGCTTTCAAGCTGGACTACAACACCACCTATAAAACGCCGGCAAATGGCGACAGAGGCGACGGCATTGGACGCCTCTTCTTTTCGATTGCATCGTATTTTTAAAAAAAGAAGTTAGAGAAAACAGTGATAAAAAATAAGTATGTATTCTGTATCATGGTCTGCCTCCTGTCGGGACTCGGATTCGCGCAAGGTCCCGATGGCCCAGAGGCTATCACTGTTTACCTCACAGAAGAACAGGCTCTAAAAAAAGCCTTCCCAGATGCAGACACGCTCTGGAGCGAAGTCTGGACCCCAACCCCACAAGAACGCCAGCGCATTGAACGGCGGTTGGGATGGCGCCTCGAAGAACCCGATTTCACGATTTTTCAGGCAAAAAAAAATGACCGACATCAGGGATATGCGATCATCGCGAATCAAATAGGCCTCTACAAACCCATCACCTTCATCGTCAAAGTCAAGCCCGACCACCGCGTTGGCGGTGTATGGATCATGGTCTATCGCGAATCGCGAGGCGGTCAGGTCAAACGCCAGCGATTCTTGACCCAATATACAAACAAAAACATCGATCATCACATTCGCCTCAACCGCGACATTATCGGCATCAGTGGCGCAACCCTATCCGTACGCGCCTTAAATGCGGGCGTGAAGAGAGTTCTCACCGTCCTCGATGTCATTTACACGGAAAAAGAACCCCAATGAGTGCTACACCTCAAGCCTCCGCGCGCAGGAGCAAAACCATCCCGCTTCACAAAGAACAGCCCAAAACGCGAAAAAAACGCGCCGAATTTTTCCGCAAACTCCATCGCTATGTCGGCATCGGCGCACTCATATTTTTATCTCTTCTCGCCGTCTCGGGTTTTTTGCTCAATCACCCCGGCCTACTCGGCGCACCCTCAGAACGCACCCTCTCATTCGCAGTTGACCCCCGCGATCCCCAACACCTCTATCGCGGCACGCGCTCGGCTCTTTATTCCTCTGAAAACGGCGGCAAAACCTGGACCGAAGTCCCCATGCTCTTCGCGGCAGAACGCGCCGTTGACATCGCCTATGCACCCGACAACCCAGACCACATTTACGTCGTCCTCGAAGACCTGGGCCTCATCCGCTCAACCGATGGCGGCATCGTCTGGGAGCAAGTCGGCCTCGGATTTATGCCCCTTGCCGAAGGCATCCGCCTCCAGCGCATTGGCATAGGCTCCACCCAAAACTTGAACCTGTGGACCTCAGGCGGTCTGCTCACCAGTTCCAACGGCGGAAAAACCTGGGCCTCCGTCGGTCAATCTACAAAACCCGGACGCGACCTCTACACGATCATGCACCAGATTCACACGGGTTATTTCTTCGCCGACTGGTTTGTCTATCTCTACGACATCGCCGCCTGGGGCCTGATCGGCCTGTCCATCTCTGGCCTGGTCATCTGGTGGCGCACCCGAAAGCGCCGCATACATCGCACATAAAAAAAGGGCGATCGGTTCTGACTTGGCGGTCCATCACCGATCACCCACACGCGACAGAGAGATCAAACCCTCTGCGCTTGCAAGATACAATATAACAGCACGCCTTTTCAGCGTCAATATTCACACAGGGGAGGTTTATGAACCGACGTTTTTTATTTAGCATCTGTCTAACGCTCGCGCTGCCCATAAGCATCATGGCAGAAGACCAGAAGTCAGCGCCCAAAATCAAATTCACGGGATACGGTGAACTCATCTACTCCCACTTCGATTACGGTCCCGACCAGAAAAGCGGCCCAGCGGGTTCGCCGCCAGATAGCCGCGCCACCATTGATATCGCGCGTTTGGCACTCGAAATGGAGTTGCGTCTGCTGCGCGGTGTCGAACTGGAAACCGAAGTGGAAATCGAACACGGCGGTACGGGCGGTGCCCTCGAAATCGAATACGAGGAATTTGGCGAATACGAAACCGAAGTGGAAAAAGGCGGGGAAGTCATCCTCGAAGAACTCTACATCAAACGCAGATTTAGCGACGCCTTCAACATCCGCCTGGGCCACTTCTACGTCGCGGTGGGCCTCACCACAGAGCAATACCATCCCACGGACTTTTTTGGCACCCGCCGCCCCGAATCGGAAACCGCGGTTATTCCGGCAATATGGCACGAAACAGGTATTGAAATCAGTGGTCATACCAATCGCCTGACCTATCAACTCCAACTCGTCAACGGCTTAGACGCCACGGGCTTCGATTCGCAAAACTGGATTGTGGGCGGGCATCAAACGCGCTTTGAAGAAGTCCGCGCAACCAACATGGCCCTTGTGGGTCGGTTGGACTATCGCCTCTTTGATGGCCTCACCTTTGGCGTATCGGGCTATCGCGGCAACAGCGCCGACAACCGCCCCAAACCCGACATGAAAGATACGGACGCCTACGTATCCATTTTTGATGTCCACGCTGTGCTGCGATACAACCGCTTCCGCGCACAGGGCATGTACCTCTACGGAAACCTGCAAAATGCGGACATTGTCAGCGAGCGCAACCGCACATTGTCCAACAACCTCGATGTCTTGAGAACGCCCGTTGCCAGTGCCGCGTATGCGTTTTACGCCGAAGCCGGTTATGACATCATGCCCTTTTTCTCCTCGCATAAGGAGGACCAATGCCATCTGTTCTTTCGATTTGACAGCTACGACACAATGGCCGAAATGCCACAGAACTTTTTTGACAACCCACGCTTCCAACGCCGCGTTTACACGCTCGGCATCAACTACACCATGGGCAACGCCGTCGTCCTGAAAGGCGACTATGCCATGCGCCGGGTGGGAACGGGTAACTTCAACGGCGAAAACACCGCTAGTTTTGCACTCGGTTTTCAATTCTAACTTTTTAAAGGAGAATCACCATGAAATGCATTAAACCCTTACTCGGTATTATCCTCATCCTATCCCTCGCGGCCTGCAGCAGCGAGGGCGAAAATCCGGTCGCGCCAGAACCAGAACCCGGATATGATTTTTCACCCATCTTGACCGACTTTGCCGACAAAACAGTTATCCCGACCTACAAACACCTTGCCGACGTCTCCACAGACCTCCTCACCGCAGTGACGAATCTCAAAAACAATCCCTCGTCAGCTACGCTGGGAACAGCCCGAGCAAAATGGGTGGCCGCGCGTACGCCCTGGGAACAAAGCGAGGGTTTTTTGTTCGGACCCGTTGATTTCAGCGGCTATGACCCCGCGCTGGATTCCTGGCCCGTCAACCGCACGGACCTCGAAGCCGTCCTGGGCAGCAGCGATCCTTTGACTAAAGCATCCGTAAACAACCTCGCCAACGAACTCAAGGGATTTCACACCATTGAATTTTTGCTCTTTGACGAAGGCGGCAGCAAAACCATTGACGATTTCACTCCGCGCCAATACGATTATTTGATCGCAGCAACAGAATTGCTCGAAGACGCGGCAACAGACTTGCACACGAGTTGGATCGCATCCGGCGAAAACTTCCGCGCACAGGTGGCCAATGCCGGCGCGGGAAGCAGTGCCTACACCACGCAAAAAGCCGCTGTCCAGGAAATGGTCAACGGCATGGTCGGTATTGCCGACGAAGTTGGAAACGGCAAAATTGCCGATCCCTTTACCGAGCAAGACACACGCCTGGTGGAATCGCAATTTAGCTTTAACTCCCTCCTCGATTTTCAAGACAACATGCGCAGCATTCGAAATGTTTATGAAGGAGGCTACAATGTTGAAGCAATGGGCCTCGATGAATTTATCAAAAGCAAAGACCCTGCCCTCGACCAGCGTGTCAAAGCGGAAATTCAGGCGACCATTACAGAAATTGGCAAAATCTCCTTCCCATTCCGCGATGCCCTCGCCTCCGACGCCGCGCAAATAACAGCGGCGCAACAGGCCATTGCAACTTTGCAACAAACGCTCGAAGGGGATGTTATGGATCTGGTACGGGCAGAACAGTAGCCAGACCCCACACCGCCCAACTCCACCGTCCTGAGGTGGGGATGGGCAGGCTATGCTTAGCGTCGTGAACTGTTCCGTGTCCTTAGTGAATCATGAAATATGAAAATAGATCGCCAAATTTTATACACCATTACCGCAATCCTGTTCTTTTTGGCCTGCGGCAGTGACAAGCCTGCTGGTCCCGATATCGTTCCTTCGCCTGACAGTGCCCTATCTGGCGGGGAGGCGGCAACCGTCTTCGACGCATCCAGCCAGGCTTTTGAAATGCCCATACCGACACTTTCACCCGACGAACTCGACAAATTTTTTGCGGGTGATCTCGCCTTTGAACAAGTCTTTGTCACGGCTCCTGCAGACGTCAACCCCGGATTGGGTCCCGTATTTAGCCACACCTCTTGCGTGGGATGTCATCTGCGCGACGGGCGAGGACGCGGTGCATTCGGCTCTGAACCACCCTTTGTCGGCTCCATGCTCATGCGCGTCAGCCTGCCCGGATTCACCCCGCACGGCGGTCCTGTACCCGTTCCCGGCTTTGGCGGACAGCTCGGCGACCGCTCAAACTATGGCGTCGCACTCGAAGCGCGTGTTCAAGTCAGCTTTTATGAAACAACAGAAACCCTATCCGATGGCGAACAGGTTTACTTAAAACACCCCATCTACACCATTGTTGACGCATATCAACCACTGCCCGCGGGTGTACTCCTGTCAGCACGCATGGCCCCGCCCGTATTTGGACGTGGCCTCCTGGAAGCCATCCCCGAGTCCGATATCCTCGCCCTAGCAGATCCCGGAGATGCCAATCGAGACGGCATATCGGGCCGCCCCAATTACGTGTACAATTTTCGAACAGGCCAAAGAGAACTGGGGCGTTTTGGCCTGAAAGCCAACAACCCCGATCTTTTGCAACAAACTGCCGGCGCGTACAACGAGGACATGGGCGTTACAAACCCCTATTTCCCTCAGGAATCCGTAGCCGGACAACCCCAGCACGATGGCCGCAACGACGATCCGGAAATCTCAGAGGAAATACTGGACGTCACCACATTTTACTTACAAACCCTCGCCGTGCCCGCGCGGCGTCTGTGGGATGATCCACAGGCATTGCGAGGCGAAGCACTCTTTGAATCAACCGGTTGTGCAAATTGCCATACAACCACATTTAAAACAGGCAACCACAGCATCTCGTCGCTATCGAATCAAACCATTCACCCCTACACTGATTTGTTGCTCCACGACATGGGCGAAGCCCTCGCCGATAATCGTCCGGACTACGAAGCCGATGGCCGCGAGTGGAAAACGCCCCCACTGTGGGGCATTGGACTCACGGAAACCGTCAGCGGAGTTCCAGCCTTCTTACACGATGGTAGAGCCAGAACCCTGCTCGAAGCCATTATGTTTCACGGCGGCGAAGCCGAACAATCGCGCGAAGCCGTGCGAAACTTGTCCAAAACAGACCGCGACGCATTGCTCGCCTTTCTGCAATCATTGTAGCGTTCTGCACAAAAAACAAAAATGCCACCGGTTATCGCCCGTCAAAGCAGAAAACCGATGGCAGAGAGCCACACCTCAAAGGAGGCGCAGCATGTTTTAAACATAAAATTTATGCACCATAGATGCAAAAAGAAAATGGAGTTGTACAGATTTTTAAAATTCTCAACCCCAATATCTCATCAATGCGGAGAATCAACATGTCAAATTTTTATCGGTTACTATTGCTCGTTGTTTTCGCGATCTATTCAACACCGGTCCTCGCACAAACAAATACCATTCGCGGACAAGTTTTAGATCAAAAAAATAAGCCACTTCCCGGTGCGAGCATTGTGCTCAAAAACACGCGCCTGGGTGCTGTGGCAGATAACCAGGGGTATTTTGTGATTCCCAATGTGCCGCACGGAGACCATGTCCTGATCGCGAGTTATCTCGGTTATAAAACCATTGAACAAACCATATCTGTCACCCCAAAACAAGTCCCCAAAATCGCAATCACCCTCATTGAAGACACGCCATACATCCTCAATGAAATCACAGTTGTCGAAGAAGGGTATGCCTCAGACCGCACCACTGCAACGCGCACCAACACCGCTTTGCGCGACTTGCCCCAGTCCGTCCAAATCATCAATGGCGATCTCGTCGAAGACCAGGGGCTGACCTATCTCACCGACGTGCTGCAAAACGTTAGTGGTGTCAATCCCTTCAGCGAATACCTCGACTTTAACATGCGCGGCTTTCGCACCACAGGAGACGGCGCAGTCAAGCAAAACGGTCTCAATCAGGTACACGGCTTCTTCAACCGAATGCGCTTAGACGACGTAGAACGCGTCGAAGTGGTCAAAGGTCCTGCTGGCGCGCTCTATGGGCAATCGCGACCCGGTGGATTTATTAACGTCATTACCAAACAACCAAGTGCGCGACAAAAAAACGAACTCAAGCTTACGCTCGGATCCTATTCAAAATCTCAGGCAAACTTTTCTTCAACAGGACCCGTACCCGTAACCCCTGGTTTTGGTAAACTGCTCTACAAAGTCAACGTCAACCATGCCAATGATGATGGATACCGCCAACACGAACAATTCATTTACTCGTCCTTCAACGGCGGTTTCATATGGCTGCCTACAGACCGCACATCTATTTCAATAAACGGCGAATGGTTTGACGAACTCAATAAAGGCCATCGCAATAGAGGCGTCCCCTTTTTCAACCACGAACTCGTCGAGCTTCCCCTCGATTATACAGTCAACGAACCCGACGATTTTATCAGCATCGAAGCCTATGTCTATCGCCTCCGCGCAGACCACCGCTTTTCAGACCACCTCAAATTTGACGTTTCGGCCAGTTACCTGACCAACCAACGGCGGCAAGAATATCACGAACCCCGCGGCCTGCTCGCCGACGGCGAAACCATGCTGCGAGAATTCCGAGATCAGTATCGCGAAAAACAGCAGCGAGCCGTCAACGCAAACCTGATCTACGATATCAACGCCGCATCAATCAACCACACGGTACTCTCGGGCGTGGAATACACCCTCACAGAAGGTCTTTACCGCTTTGCAACCGCTCGAGACGCCAGCCGGGGCGGGCCGGTGCCCAATATCAATATCTTTAATCCCGTTTTCGCGCAAGCAAACAACCCACTCAAATATTCCTATTACGGGGTAGATATTCCGCGGGGCATTTCCCAATTGACCACGCGCCTCAACAACCGCATCTCGGCCTTCGGTTTTTATCTTCAAGACCAGATCGCCCTCGGTAATAAGCTCAACGTGCTGATAGGTGCCCGCTACGACTCATTCGAAGACAAAGCCGAAGAAGGATCGAACAACCGGGCCAGCGACTCTCAGTGGTCTTTGCGCGGCGGTGCTGTGTTCAAGCTCATCCCGTCAATCTCGACCTATCTGAGTTATAGCCAGGGATTTGAACCCGTCCGTTCCAGCTACACATTTGACCCCGACCGATATGGCGGCCCCTTTGATCCTGAAAATAGCTGGACAATAGAAGGCGGCGCGAAATCGTCATTCTTAGACAACCGTTTTAATACCACCCTCGCGCTTTATCACATCACCAAGGAAAATGTCATTCTCAGAGATCCAAACCCGCCCGAAGACATGCCAGATCGCAGAGTTCAGGTCGGCGAAATTCAAAGCCAGGGTTTCGAACTCGACATGGCCGGTATTATCACCGACCGCTGGAGTGTACACGGCAGTTTTGCGCGCAGCCTCAAAGCCGAAATTACCAAAGACACCAACCCGGACAATGTCGGAAAAAAGAACCCAAATAACCCAAAAAACACCATCGGATTCTGGTCTCGCTATGATATGCCACTTTCTCCAGCTTCTCAAATCGGTTTCGCCCTGGGCGGCAGTTATCTCAGCGAGCGCAC
Organism: Gemmatimonadota bacterium; assembly: GCA_026705765.1. Taxonomy (NCBI): domain Bacteria; kingdom Pseudomonadati; phylum Gemmatimonadota; species Gemmatimonadota bacterium. The sequence continues at coordinate 10,631 of JAPPAB010000174.1, read as the reverse complement.
GACGTTCCAAACAGACGACAACCTGCCTTCTTACTTTGTCGTCAACGGTGGCATATTCATCCGCTACGACCGATTCAAAATCGCCGTCAATTTGCACAACCTCACAGGCAAAGAATATTTCCCAGGCGGTTATGGCGGTCGCATCGGTGGGTTTAGAGGCACGCCCAGAAGCTTTGACACGACCGTCCGCTATCAATTCTGATTAAAGAAGGCCTGAACAACACGGCATCTAACGGGATAGAACGGCAAAATGAATTGGCGCAAGATACTTTTTCGCCTGCACGGCTGGTTGGGGCTAAACACTGGCTTGCTGCTTTTTGTGGTCTGCTTTTCCGGATCATTTGCCACTCTATCCCATGAAATAGATTGGTTGTTCAATCCCGCAATGCGCGTCGAAACCCGCAACGCGCCTTATGATTGGAGTGCAATGTACAAAACATTGGGCGATGAGTTTCCCGACGGAATCGCGTCGGGCATTTATGCACCCGAAGGCAATGGTTTTTCTGCCCTGGCGTATGTATCCCTAAACGGACAAACGCGAAAAGTCTATCTCGATCCATATACCGGCGTGCTGAAAGGCCATACCAGTTTTTTTAATGTGCAGCGTTTTTTTCGCACTTTTCACCGGCGTTTTTTCGACGGCACGCGAGGCATCGTCCTCGTCACGCTCACCGCATTTACATTGCTCGTATCAAGTCTATCTGGATTCTTTTTTTACAAAGGCTGGCTCAAACAATTGTTCTCACTACGCGCGGATAGAGGACCGCGCAGGCTCTGGTCAGACCTGCACAAAACCACGGGAATATGGGTGCTCATATTCGTCTTCCTGAGTGCGGCTACAGGCGTGTTCTACTTTGTTGAAGTGTGTTTTCAAGCCGCAGACAACTACAAAGCACTGCTGCCACCGCCTCTTCCTCAGGTCGATAAAACATCACTCGACAATTACGGTCCACAGCCCGCGTTGCACGCGCCCAACGAATACGCAAAACGCGCCCTGGCGGCGTTTCCCGGCCTGACAATCCGATCTCTGCGCCTGCCAACTCGTATTGGCGCACCGGTCTATTTGGACGGACAAGCGGGCAATCCACTCGTCAGAGACCGAGCCAACAAAATACTGTTGCATCCATTTAGCGGCGAAGTTATTGCCATACAACACAGCGCAGACCTCGCAGCCATACCTTTCATTACAGATCTGGTAGATCCCCTTCACTTTGGCTATTTCGGCGGTCTCGCAACCAAAATCATCTGGTGCATTTTTGGATTGGTGCTGTCGTTTTCAATTTTAGCAGGTACGTACCTATGGGTAGTGCGCAAGAAATCTATTCCCTCGCAAGCATTTCCGTGGTTGCGCGGTGCAACCGTGTCCTTCATTCTCACACTGGCATATTTTATTGTTGCAGTGTTCTCCACAATTGAAGGCATTTACAATTACGGCGCACAAACCGCCCCACCATTTGTCATCACCGAGCAACCCGTTGGCCCCTATCAAATAAGAATGACCTGTGCAGTTCCTTGCAATCCATCAGAAGGCATGCGACTCACCGCAAAGTTTTTGGGCAAAGGTTTTCCAAATTACAAAGGAGTTTCTATAGGCGAATTGGAGGGCGAATCCGTCAATTTGAAAGGAATGGCATCTGCACCAACGGTCACCCTCACCACTAAACCCAATACCCCGCTTCAATTGCAAATCGCAATGTGGGACAATACCACTTACAAAACCGTATTTGAGGGACCGGGCGCAATACCCGGCCCACCTGTTGCATCTTCTCTGCCCGATACACCAACGGGCGTCTGGGCTACTATCGCAATTTTCGCGGCCCTCACTTTCGGGGCCATCATCGGTTGGTTCTATTTGTTGTGGCGCAGTGCAATGTGGCCTTCGTCCAGAGTCAAAGAGGAGCCTGTGACTTGACAACCAAAACGCTCATTCTATGGAGCAGTGGGGCATCCGTATTGCTGTGCATCCCCTCTGGCGTTTTCATCTGGACACTCTTGATGGCATTCATTCTGGCGCACAACCTGGGCAGCGAGTGCAAAAAAAGATCGCCCACCCCATCCAACCATAACCAACTCACAAACTATTTGGAGGAACACGCAATGGACAATTCACAAATCCTGGCGAACAACACCGAAGGCACACACCCAATCTGTGTTTATCGCTACAAAGAGGACCACATTTGCCTCTTTTACGGCTATGTCAATATCTGCATGTGCATGAATTGCTTTGCAAAATTGTGCCAATCAATATTTGCAATACACAGTCAGGTCGAACAGGGAACGATTGAGGCATCGCATATTACGGTCAATTATGGATCGACAACACTGGTGCTTCCCACAGATGAATTTTGCCTTATGAGCGACAGTCTCGCCAGCGCCCAAGAACGCCTGGAATTTATCGAAGACTGCGAGGTCGCAGGCATTTTGCCCAAACAAAAAGAATGCGACGACTTCCCAAAAGAATGCGATGATCTCTCAGATACAATACTACCACCCTTGCCTCAAATACATTATAACCCGCAACATATTCATCTCAACTAAACCAATACTGTTTCCAGCAGCAATATCTGGAAAAGAGGCCCTTATGAGATACGTACTGGATGGAATGAAATGGATTGGATTGCTCCTCTTCCTGATCTGGCAATGCAATGCCGTTGCGGCAAAAGATGAAACAGGTCGGATTCAAGGCGTGGTGCAAACATCTGAAAGAACGCCGCTACCCAATGTGAATATCACCATTGCAAATACATCATTGGGAACTGCGAGCTCATCGACAGGGCGGTTTTCTTTCAACAATGTGCAGGCTGGTGATTACGTCCTAATAGCGCGTCTGGTAGGATATCATCCCATACAAAAAGAAATAAAAATCTCGACAAACACCACCGCGCGAATGACCATCGTGTTGACACCCGAAACCATTGCATTGCCACCGATTGTTGTCACAGGCACCAAATCGTCTCGCAAAGTCGAAAATGCGCCCATCCAAACCCAGGTCATTACCAAACGAGAAATCGATGCATCTGGCGTAATAAATCTGGGAGCTTTACTGGCCGAACAAACCGGGCTGTCCGTCATATCCGATCACGGCATGGGCGTTCAGATGCAGGGATTTGACCCCGATTATACGCTTATTCTCCTGGATGGCGAACCCATCATCGGACGCACAGCGGGAACGCTCGACCTGGATCGCTTTTTGGTGAACAATCTCGAGCAAGTAGAAATCGTCAAAGGACCTACATCGTCGCTCTATGGCAGTGAGGCACTCGCCGGGGTGATTAACCTCATCACGCGAATGCCTGAAAAACCATTCTCCATATCTGTGCGTCCGCGCTATGGGAGCTTCGGTTCTTTGAATATCACCGGCGAATTAGAAACCCACCAACGCGAGATTGGAACCTCATTCTTTATCGACAGAAGCCAAAGTGACGGATATGACCACACCCCCGAAACGATTTCTCCAACCACGCCAGAATATGTCACCTACACGTTAAATCCCAAAATCGTTTACCACCCCAATCAACGAACCACGCTATCGCTTGCGGCGCGGGTATTTGTAGAAGACCAGTACAGCCTGGATGAGATCTACGCAAACGGTGCGATAGAGGCCATCCACAGTGATGCGCGACTGACGGATTGGAATATCAATCCCAAAATCGTCTTTCAATGGACACCCGGTCTCCAAATAACGGGAAAATTTTACACCACCAGATACCACACCAAAAGCGAACTCACCTATCGCAACAGCGGCGAGACCTACTCTGCCTCAACTTTTGCCCAAACCTATCACAAAGCCGAAGTACAGGCCCAAAAGCTCATAGGAAAAACAAATCTGATCACAGTGGGCGCAGGAGGCATTTGGGAATCGGTCAAAGCAGACCGCATCACAGGTGGGCGACAAACCTCGCAAAACACCTTTGCTTTTTTGCAAGAAGAATGGTTGCCCACCACCTATCTCAACATCGTCCTCAGCGGACGCATTGATGCACACAGCGATTACGCAACCCGTCTGAGTCCCAAAGCAGCACTCCTCATCAAACCGATACCCTCTCTGCGTCTCCGCGCCTCCATCGGCAGTGGTTTCAAAGCACCCACCTTTCAGCAATTGTATCTGGATTTTACAAATCCCTCCGTGGGTTATTCCGTGTTGGGATCAACATTCATGCGCGAAGGCCTGGCATTACTACAGCGCGAAGGCCGTATTGCCGCCATCTTGCAAGATGTTGAATCCCTGGAACAGATTCGCGCCGAAAGTGCGGTTTCATATAACGGAGGCATTGAAATCGCCCCGCGCCCCAGTATATCCGCCAAAATCAATTTCTTCCGCAATAACGTACAGGACCTCATCGAAGCCTCGCCCATCGCGCGCAAAATGAGCGGCCAGAGTGTCTATACCTATTTCAACCTCAATCGCGTCTTTACAAAAGGCATAGAAAGCGACCTCACACTAAACCCATTCCCAGGCGTGACCTTATCTGCGGGCTATCAGTATTTGGAAACCGGAGACGAAGAAGTCCTAGACAAAATCGAAGCCGATCAAATTGTAAAAATTGACACAGAAACCAACAAGCTGCGCCACGTTGAAATATCCGAATACGGCGGTTTGTACAACCGCTCAAAACACATGGCCACTATGCGATTCTTTTTTCACAATGAGAAACTCGGATTTAGCGGGAGTTTGCGCGGTATTTATCGGGGGCGGTACGGTTATCGCGACCGCAACTTAAATACCATCTTAGACGCACCAGAAGAATATGCACCCGGTTATGACCTCTGGCACATCTCCATATCCCAACACATCCGCAAAGTAGCGACAGTTCAATTGGGCATCGACAACATATTCGATGAAAAACGACTGGACTACACCCCTTCACTACCCGGGCGAACACTCTATGCGGGATTGACAAAGAGCTTCTAATCACTTCAAATTTTCAGGGAGGATACCGTCGTGAAAACTCTAAACCTGTTATTCTTTTGTATTCTTGTTTTAGCAACAGCGCCAGCCCTGGCACAAACACCGTCCAATGCCGATTTTGACGGCAGTGGCAAAGTCGATTTTCCCGACTTTCTCCAGTTTGCCCAGGCTTTTGGCACAACAGAGGCCTTATACGACCTCGACAACAGTGGAATGGTTGATTTTGCAGACTTCTTACTCTTCGTCCAGGTATTCGGCAGTGAAGCCGCGCCAGCCCCTGCGCCAATCACAACACTAACAGAAGTGAACGCACGCGATATTCCCGCCGATCCGGATCGCAAGGACGCCTTCACGTATTACAGCCTTCGAGACAGCGCCATTGTATCGCCGGCAGATTCCAACTCCACAAAATGGGACCTCGCGTTTAAATCCACGACCGTCTTAACCAACAGCGGTATCAGTGGTCCCGGTCAAGGTGGTGCAATCATTTTCACAGCAACAGATTACGATACCCTATCAACAGCCCCCGAATCGGGATACGTACAGGATCAGGCCGGTCTTCCCGCTATCGGCAGAGCATGGTACACATATACCGGGCCTGAGGGTTTTCCACCCCATGCTATCCTGATGAACCCGGGGGTCGTACTGGTTATCCGCACCGCAGATGGACGCTATGCCAAGCTCAAATTTACGAGCTATTACAAAGGCGGTGACGCAGTACCATCTACCGGTGCACAATCGCGTTTTTACAATTTCACTTACACGTTTCAACCCGACGGGACGCGCTCGCTTCGGTAATTGAAACACGAGACAGGAGGTCTGTTATGATAGCTGTTGCCAATCGCATCTTTGTAAATCCAGAATACGCCGAGCAATTTGAAGAGCGTTTTCGCAATCGAGCACACCTGGTGGATGGCATGCCGGGTTTTATCTCCAACAAAGTATTACGCCCGAAAAAAAAGGATCATCCCTATATCGTGCTCACCTTTTGGGAATCGCACGAACATTTCAAAAACTGGGTCAATTCCGAAGCATTTCAAAAAGGCCACGCCAGATCGGGATCGTTGCCCAAAGAGGCGTTTACAGGTTCAAACCAATTGGAGATTCACGAGGTTTTTCTGGGCTCTGAACGTAAGGAGACGGTCTAATGCGTCGCGTAATCATTCTTCTAATCCTGTGTTGCGGATTATTCGCACAAGCCCATGCCGATGAACACGCACAGCGCGTCGTATCGGTAGGTGGCGACATCACAGAGATTGTGTACGCACTCGCCGCCGATTCACTCCTGGTAGGTGTAGATACATCCAGCCAATATCCCGAAGCCGCGACATCCCTGCCCAAAGTGGGATACCAGCGCCGGCTCTCAGCCGAAGGCGTATTGTCTCTAAACCCAACCCTGGTATTGGCCAGTGCAGATGCGGGGCCACCCGCGGCTCTGGAACAAATTCGCCAGGCCGACGTACGGGTAGTGGTACTGCCCGACTCACATACCGTAGATGTAGCTTTAAAAAAGATCCGTGTGATTGCCAGCGCAATAAAAAAGACGGAAAAAGGGGAGGCTCTCGCACAAAAATTATCTGACGATATGCAGCAAACGCGCCAATTGCTCGCAAAAGTCTCTCGTCATCCCCGCGTATTATTTATCTATGCACGGGGGCAGGGCACAATGTTAGTATCGGGAAAAAATACATCTGCCGATGCCGTGATCAATTTGGCAGGCGGCGTGAATGCCGTGACCGAATACGACGGATATAAACCTTTAACGTCTGAGGCAGTAGTCGCTGCGGCACCCGATGTCATTTTGATGCTCGAAAGCGGACTGGAAAGCCTGGGTGATATAGATGATCTGCTCAAAGTACCCGGCGTAGCATTGACACCGGCGGGGCAGAAACGGCGCATTGTGACGATGAATGGCATTTATCTGTTGGGATTCGGTCCCCGATTGGCCGATGCAGTGCGCGACCTGTCTCATCTATTACACCCACAATTGAAAGATGGGTCATGAGCGCGGCACCAACAGTTTTACAACGGGATGGTATTCGCATTTCGCGCTTACAAATAAAACGAACCTCTCTGATATTGCTGGCACTGTGCGCCTTGCTATGCGTACTGGTGGTGGCCTCGGTGGGCATTGGCGCAGTATCTGTTACACCCGCACAGGTTTTGTCGATTTTTGCAAAACGAATGGGATTTTCTGTTGAGCAAACATTTCAATCGCACCAGGAAGCTGTTGTCGTCGCCATTCGGCTACCGAGAGTCCTGTTGAACGTGCTCGTCGGAGCCGGATTGGCTGTATCTGGCGCTGCCATGCAGGGGCTTTTCCGCAACCCATTGGCCGACCCCGGTTTGATTGGCGTGTCAAGTGGCGCCGCATTAGCTGCGGTATCGGTGATTGTCCTGGGTGCGACTGTATTGAAGGGCCTGTCGGAGATTTTGGGCATCTTTACACTGCCCATTGCCGCATTTATCGGAGGGGTCGCTGCAACACTACTGGTCTATCAATTGTCCGCGACAAGTGGACGCGTAGCTGTTGCAACAATGCTGTTGGCCGGCATTGCCATCAATGCGTTGAGCGGTGCATTAACGGGTTTATTGACATTTGTGGCAACAGATGCCCAGTTGCGCAATATCACATTCTGGAGCATGGGCAACATGGGTGGCGCGACCTGGACCTCGGTGAGCGTAGTAACGCCTTTTATTATTATATCAGTCTGTTTGCTCGGTCTCTATGGACGCGCGCTCAACATCTTTTTATTGGGCGAAGCCGAAGCCAGACATCTGGGCGTATCTGTCGAACGCATGAAGCGCGAAGTGGTGACACTGGCCGCGCTCGCTGTGGGTGCATCGGTTTCTGTGGTGGGCATAATCGGATTTGTCGGCCTGGTGGTGCCGCACCTTCTGCGGTTGTCAATTGGGCCAGATCATCGCTACTTAATCCCGGGGGCAGCACTCCTGGGGGCTTCTCTATTGATGGCCGCTGATCTGGTAGCACGCACGCTTGTCGCACCTGCCGAATTGCCCATAGGCATTGTAACAGCAGTCATCGGCGTACCCTTTTTCCTGTTTTTATTACTACAAAATCGCAACCGACAGGTGTTTTGATGTTTGAAGCGCGCCAGGTTTCTGTTCTGATTGATGGGCACCATCTGCTCAAACGCGTTTCGATCCAGATCGCACCGGGCAAAGTTGTAGCCGTGCTCGGGCCAAATGGCGCGGGCAAATCCACATTGGTAAAAGTGATGTGTGGTGAGTGGGTCCCCTCTGAGGGAACGGTCAGGATAGATGGGTGTCCGATTGCCGATTTAACACCTGTTGAATGTGCGAAACAGCGCGCGATTTTACCACAACAGTCTTTTTTGACTTTCCCCTTCCGCGTTTTAGACGTGGTGCTCATGGGGCGCTTCCCACACGTAAAAGGCATAGAAAGCGCGCGGGATTATGAGATTGCACAGGAGGCTTTGAAATGGGTAGGCGTGGCGCACCTGGAACAGCGCGTTTATCCAACACTATCGGGAGGAGAGCAACAGCGGGTGCAATTTGCGCGCGTACTGGCCCAAATCTGGGACAAACATCTCACCGCAGGGCGATACCTGCTGCTGGACGAACCAACGACAAGCCTGGATTTATCGCATCAACATCAGGTATTGCAACTGGCACGGAAATGGGCCAGCAATGAAACAGGTGTGCTCTGCGTGTTGCACGACCTCAACCTGGCTTCCCAATATGCCGACGAGGTACATGTATTGAAAAATGGCGAACAAGTGGCCAGTGGTGCTCCCGATCAGGTATTGACGCCAGAAGTGATTTCAGATGCATTTGATATTCGCGTACAGCAAATTATCCATCCCGTCAAAAAATTTCCTCTCATTGTACCCACATAAAAAAGCACCCTCAGTGTATATCTCTGAGAGTGCTTCTGTATTCAGTCTGCCTGCAGACACGATCGCTTATCTATCCCCCCATATCCCGATCCAGTAAAAACAGACCATAAGCGTCATCGCCTACCAGCTTCAACTTTTGCACAATACTGCTGATTTGCGCCTCCTCTTCTACCTGTTTCTCGATAAACCACTTCAAGAAAATCTCCGTTGCATGGTCGCGCTCGTTCAGTGAGAGATCAACCAGATCATTGATCATCCCACTGGATTTCTGCTCTTGCTGATGCGCATCTTCAAAAACCTCCAGAGGGGATGCCCACTCAGAAGGTGGTTCGGCGATCTGCTTGAGCAGAACCCGACAGTTCCGCGCATTAATATAATCCACAATCTTGAGCGCGTGCTGCCGTTCTTCTTTGTATTGCTCGCGCATATAATGGGCAAACCCGTGCAGATTTACCTCGTGAAAATACGTCTCCATGGCGAGATAGTGAAATGCCGAATGGAACTCAAAATTGAGTTGCTCGTTCAAAGCCATGAGGACCTTTTCGGGAATCATAAGAAAAAACAAACCTCCTGTTGGGTGACTTATGGGCCACACTGGGGTAATCAAATGCTCCACATCCAAAAGTTACTAAAGGTTTACGCAATTTTGCAAAAAGAATCAATAGAAAAATTCACTACACCATTGGGAATTTCTTATATAACTAAAGTATAATCAATCAGTTATTTTAACAGGTTGACAAAACCCATATTTTTCTTATACTTATCCCCCCCTTTTGGATACTGTTTTTCTCCCCCTATCGCAACAGGAGGACACCATGATCAACACAAACATAAACGCCGCGCTCAATGAGCAACTCAATATGGAATATTACTCGGCTTATAGTTATCTGGCGATGTCCGCGTATTTTCTCACGCAAAATCTCAACGGCTTTGCCCATTGGATGCGCGTTCAAGCCCAGGAAGAACTCACCCATGGCATGAAAATATACGACTTCCTTGACGACCGCGAGGCCGATATACGCTTTAGCGCCATTGATACCCCCAAACAGTGTTGGGACAGCCCTCTGGAAGTATTTGAAGACAGCCTTGCCCAGGAACAAAGAGTCTCTCAAAGCATCTACAACATCGCCGATCTCGCCCTGTCCGAACGCGACCACGCCACCCATACCTTTCTCCAGTGGTTTATTGCTGAACAGGTCGAAGAAGAAGCCATTGTCAGGGAATTGATCGACACGATCAAGCTGGTCGGCATAGAGGGCAACGGCTTGTTCTTGCTCGACCGCGACCTCGCCCAGCGACAACTCAACGGCACAGACACTGCCGAGGGCCAATAGCAAGCCTGTAACTCGTTAAACAAGAGTTATTTATTGACAAATGAAACTCTATTTATTATTTTCTCTCAATATGCCAATAAGTATTTCATCTAAAAATATGGCTTTGCGTTGCAAAATATCAGGAGAATAGCATAGAAAAAGAGTTGCATTACAGAATTGAATCTGCTATCTTGTCTGCCCAAGTATTATTTTTCCCCTCAATACTTGCCCCGCACTATGATTTGGTCGAGCACACCGCTCCCCTGCGGCCCGTGATCGTTTCCCCATCCAGATCAACTCCCCAAAGCAACACTCCCCTTATCTAAGTTGTCATATAAGCGGGCCATTGGTATCCCCATGATCGATGCGCCATATATTCTGGCAACAACCGATTCTCTCCCATACAGGAGTCGGAAGGTGTCACAGTACTTATTGTGAACCTTTGACGAGTTGAAACACAAGACACTCGATCATGCGCGGCCCGCCGGCCGGTCATCTACTCCGGCGGGGGGATCCTCAAGTCACGCG
>JAPPAB010000173.1 GCA_026705765.1 Gemmatimonadota bacterium | reverse complement strand
CGAGAAATCCCCCCGCGAGAATAGAAAGCGAAAGCCCCAGAATAAGACGCCCGCTGATAATAGCCACCAGAATCGCAGCAACAGGTGGAAAAAGACTCCACGCCGTAACAGGCGACAAAACTTCCCCGCGTTCATCAGAACCGCGCACAGCAACGAGGTGATAATCCTCGGAGATTGCCACGCCACGAAATACAATCTCTGCACCCTCATCAGACGCATCAGGCCGACGACCTTGTGCTTCGGCAAAAGCCTTCTGCAACACGCGATCCGCATCTGGCGATAGCATCCACGGATGATCGCCAAACTGTTCCGCCAATTTGGGAATCGCAGTCAACAGTTGCTCGTGTAAAACGCGCTCCCGGTTCCCCGGCAAAACGCTCACCAGAACCACCGCAAGAATAAGCGCAAAAATAACCCGGACAATTGGATTTTTTAAAAGATCAGACAAATAAAACTCCTTTGATGAGCCTCGCCCCACAATCCAACCCAGGGGACTGGGGACTGCGACCTTCACCTCTTACGTCTTACATCTCACCTCTTAATATTCACTTGTAAAGATCACAAAACAATTCTATTTTGGAGCGGGAGGTAAAAGCGATGACCGCAAAAACACACTTGTATGCAATCCTGGAAAAAGCCGAAGAAGGTGATCTGCTGAGCCGCATAGTTGATCTTTTTATTATCACCCTCATCGTCCTGAATGTGACAATGGTCATACTCGAAACCGTCGAGGGAATTAATGAAACTTATGGCGAGTTTATCGAGCTTTTTGAAACTGTATGCGTGCTGATCTTCACCGTAGAATACCTGCTGCGTATCTGGTGTTGTACCGCAGATAAAAAATTTGCGCGCCCCCTGACTGGGCGGTTGGCATTTATGCTGACGCCTCTGGCACTGATTGATTTCATCGCCATATTTCCCTATTATGTCTTTTTACTCGTCACAATACCGCCCGAATACACGCTACCCCTGCGCTTGTTGCGATTATTTCGCCTGCTCAAAGTGGGCCGCTATTCGCATTCAATGCAAATGTTTGGCCGGGTAATATGGCAAAAACGCCATGAACTTTATATCGTAGCATTTGCATTGACGCTCTTATTAGTCATCGTATCCAGCCTGATGTATTTTGTCGAACACTATGCACAACCCGAAGCCTTTTCGAGTATTCCAACAACCATGTGGTGGGGAATAGTAACCCTGACAACCGTGGGCTATGGCGATGTCTTTCCCATAACGTCATTGGGCAAATTCCTGGGGGCAATAATTGCCGTACTGGGCGTTGGGATGTTTGCCTTACCCGCTGGCATCTTGAGTTCTGGATTTGTCGAAGCCATGCAGGAATCTCATCGCGAAAATAAATGCCCGCATTGCGGGAAAGACCTTAACAACCACGGATGAAATTGAGAAAGGAGTAAATGATGGAACTGGTCATTGGCAGCACAACGCGGCCTCTCAACGCCCTGTCATTTGCAGAGGCGTGTGAACACATCGCAGGCGCGGGATACACAGACGTAGCTGTATTTGCACACGATGGGGTTATACCCGTAAATAATGAAAGCAATGCCGCGCAAATTGCAGCCACCAAAAAAGCCGCTGTCCAGGCAGGCGTCAATCCATCCATGTTGCTCGGCAGAGCGCTGTTGGACCTCGGCGTGGATGGCGCAGCAGATGCGTATAAACAATTATTGGATAACGCCGCCGAACTCGGCGCAAAGTGGATATTGGAATTGGGAACGGGCAAAAAAGAATATTACGGCATATATCCCGAAGTCATGCGCCGTGCAGCCGAACACGCGGAAACCTTAGACCTGGGCATTTCCCTCAAGCCACACGGGGGCATCAGCCTGACAGCAAAAGAATTGATCGATCTGTATCACCAGATCAATCACCCCGCATTTGCGGTAAGCTATGACCCGGGCAACATCATTCACTACACACGCGGCGAAGTGCGCCCGGAGCAGGAAGTAGATGATATTGCAAAATACACCTCAACGGCGATTATAAAAGATTGTGCATTGGACTCTGAGAACAACCCCAATGTGCAGACCACAGCAGGAGATGGTGAAGTCGATTTTCACCGCATCTTATCCGGACTAACCGGTGGGGGATTCACAGGTCCTCTCTACGTAGAATGCGTCGGATCCAAAACGCCAGAAGGTATCGACCGCGACCTCGCATTCACGCTCGGATATATCAGGGGAATCTTGTCGAGCACAGGGTGTTGCTAATAGGCAAAACCGACCAATTCAAAGCCCCCGCAACAGTGTTACGGGGGCTTTTTGCGATTTGGCAAATTGACCTATGACTACAAATCGAGATCCGAAACATAATCTGCGATTTTCTTCGGCTGCCCATCCAGCGTCATCTCCATTGCGGCGATGACCATAGCATACGAAATAATATTTTTTTCAATGCGCGTCTCAGAAGGCGGTCCTCCGTCGAGCCAGTCGAGAAACTCATCAAAGAGATGATCGTGACCTTCCCATTCAATTTCTGGCGCTTCATAAACCTCTGGCTCTTGCCCAACGCGGTGAATAGTCACGGTAGCACCCTCGGCGATTTCTACCGTCCCCTCTTCAAATTCGGCGCGATAGTGTTCCCGGTGCCAGCAATTGGTAATACCCGCCGCTGAGCTATTACCCTCGTAAAACGTATGTGTGCCATTGTCCATATTCACGAGATACATCCCGCTCGAATGGTGGTCAAAACTCGACCATTCGGGATTCCAGCCAAAACCCATAAGCGTATCGGGCTCGCCACCCGAAAGAAAACGCAACATGTCAAAATGATGCACCGAGCCTTCAAAGAGAAGACCGAATTCCATCGTATGCCGCCAGGCTTTGCCCCACGACTCAAATTCCCGATAATCGCAGGCATAGCGCCCAACAATATGCTGCAGCCGACCGAGGCGCCCCTCATTGCGAATGCGAACGAGTTCCTGCTTGTTTCGGGCATAGCGATAATTTTGAATAATAGCGCAGGGCAAGCCCGTCTTTTGAGCAGCGCGAACCATATCTTTAGCCGCATCGAGCGTATCTGCAATCGGCTTCTCAGATATCACGGGCATGCCCGCCTCAAGCGCGGCAACTGTTGCCGGCGCGTGAAACGGCGGCGGCGTTGCCACGCCACAAAAATCGGCTTTGACAGTGGCCACAGCATCTTCGTGTGAAGTAAAAAGTTGATCTTTAGACAGACCAAGTGTCTGCGCCTGACGATCCAGCACATCCCGATTGACATCGACGAGACCGATGATTTTGATGCGATCTCCAAATTTTTGCGTCATGCGATTGATCCAGCCCCCTGCCATACCACCACCGCCCACCATAAGACACGTTTTAACTGCCATAGTACACTCCTGTTATTTGGAAAAAAAGAAACGGCGTGATACACACCGTTTCTTTGCGTAAAATAATAAGGCACGGCAAAATATAATACCACCTACCTGATTTTGCAACTGACCATTTGCTGGTCTTTCTCCTTGCGTCCAAAGTCGAAATCTAATATAGTCCAATCAATATAATACCCCGGGACACTATACCACATCATCTAAAAACAACAGGAGGACATTATGGAAGACCTTGAAACACAACAATACCTGCTCGACTTGCAGGGCTACCTCGTCGTTGAAAACGTCTTAACCGCAGACGAAGTAGCAACACTCAATGAACTATTTGACCAACAAAAACTGCCCCCACCGGGCGAAACGCAGCGATTTGGTAGCGCGCCAGACGGGCCGGGCTTTCTACAATGGGGAAAACCCTTTTGCGACCTCCTCGACCACCCTCAAATTATGCCCATATTGCGCTTCCGACTGGGCGACTGCTTTCGCCTTGACCGCCTCTATGGCATGTACATGAAAGCGGGCATGGGAAGAGGGCGTCTGCACGCCGACTACGGTGCCATGTCGCCCATTTCGGGATCGCTACCGGGCAAATACTTTAATTTTCCCAAACACGAGATCACCGACGGATTCATGGTTGTGGCGTGGAGTCTCACAGACGCGGGACCAGACCATGGGGGATTCTGCTGCATTCCCGGTAGCCACAAAAGCAACTACCGATTGCCCCAAAATATATTCGACGCCCCTGAAAAATCGCCCCTTATAATCATTCCATACGCACCCGCTGGCTCCGCTATTTTATTTACCGAAGCGCTAACGCACGGGACATCGGCCTGGTACAGCAAGCACGAGCGCCGATCTCTCCTCTATAAATACTGCGTAGCGCACACAGCCTGGAGACCCAATCGCGTCCAACCGCCAACCAACACAGAACTGACACCGCGCCAGCAGATTCTCTTCAGAGAGCCAGCAGAACCCCATCGTCACTTTCCATCGCTCTTTGAATGACATGACGCCTTACCGCCATATTCTCACTTTTTTAAAATTCGTCCAGTGAAACGTTCTGATTTTTATTACGAACTTCCCAATCACCTGATCGCACAATATCCAACGGCTGAGCGCGATGGATCGCGTTTAATGGTAGTAAATCGCACGCACCGCGAGATTGAACATCGAACATTTCGAGAATTGCCCAACTTTTTGCGCGCCGGCGATTGTCTGGTATTGAACGAAACGCGGGTATTTCCCGCGCGTCTAAAAGGATACCGGCCAATCACTCGAGGTGCAGTAGAACTTTTGCTCCTGCATCCCAATGGCGATAGCTGGGAAGTAATGGCGCGACCTGGACGGCGATTGCGAATTGGGGCTGAAATTGCTTTTGAAGGATCTGACCTGATTGCCACGGTCGAAGACGTACTCGATTCGGGCAACCGCCGCGTGCGGTTTGAGGGCAAAGGATCGCTGGATGAACTCCTAAAAACACATGGACATGTACCATTGCCGCCCTATATTCGGCGGGAAGATCGCGCCTCTGACAAAGAGCGGTATCAGACGGTCTATGCGCGCGTGCGCGGGTCTGTCGCTGCTCCCACTGCGGGGCTTCATTTTACCCCCGTTCTGTTGGCAAAAATTGAAGCATTGGGCATAGGTTTAGCGCGAATCCTGCTACATGTAGGACCCGGCACATTCAAACCAGTGAAAGCAGACGATGTGCGCGATCACAAAATGGGTGCGGAATTTTGGAAAATTGATGAAAGCGCGGCAGAAACCGTCAATCGATGCCGGGCAAATGGCGGGCGCGTCATCGCAGTGGGAACGACATCGGTGCGAACACTCGAGTCCGCAGCAGTAAAAATCGGATCAAATTGGCAACTAAAATCCGGCTCGGACTGGACGCATATCTTTATCTATCCACCCTACAATTTTCGATTGGTAGATGGTCTAATCACAAATTTCCATCTGCCAGAATCTACTTTACTCATGCTCATCGCCGCATTCATGGGGCGCGATTTTGCGATGCGAGCATATCGGGAAGCCGTGCGCGAAGCCTATCGGTTTTACAGTTATGGCGATGCAATGATGATATTATAGCGAAAAAGGAGTACCCTTTGAAAATCAAAAATTACGAAACTTATGTGCTGGGAACGCCCTGGCGCAATTTGACGTATGTATTTATCGAATTGGAAGACGGCACGCGCGGAGTTGGGGAAGCGCGCGTCCTGGGCAAAACACATACCGTGCTGGAGTTTCTGAAAGATACCAGACGACATTTTATCGGGCACAGTGTGTACGATATAGAGGACCTGTATTGCCGATTCACACTCCACGACTTTGGTGTGCCAGGTGAAGTTGTGATGACGGGGCTGGCACTCGTAGAGATGGCGTGCTGGGATTGCATTGGCAAATTGACCAATCAGCCCGTGTACAATCTGATCGGCGGCAAAACAATTGAACGCGTACCCGCGTATGCAAATGGCTGGTACACAGTGGAACGTTCGCCAGAAGAATTTGCCAGAGCAGCTCAAAAAGTGATCGACCGCGGATATATCGGTCTAAAATTCGATCCATTTGGCAATGGCAACCTGGAACTGACGCGCGACGAATTTTTCAAATCCGTTGAATTGATCGAAGCCGTACATTCCGTCGCAGGAGATCGCGTACAAATATTTGTGGAAATGCACGGTCGGTTTGCACCTCATCAGGCCATCGAAATCGCCAAAGCAATTGAACACCTGCGCCCGGGATGGATTGAAGAACCAACGCGCCCAGAAGATTTGGGCGCATTGACCAAAGTCGCGCAACATACACCCATCCCAATTGCAACCGGAGAACGGCTCTACAAAGCCGCAGAATTTAGAGACCTGTTCCCCATGCGGGTTGTGGATATCATCCAGCCGGATCTGAACCAGTGTGGCGGCCTGCTGGAAACCAAGAAAATCGCCTCAACGGCTGAAACCTACAACGTGATGGTCGCGCCACACAATGTCGGCGGAATTATCACCACCGTTGCGACCCTCCACCTGATGGCAACCCTCCGCAATGGCAAAGTGCTCGAACATTTTAATGACTTTGCAGATGAGCACGTCAAACGCGCGGGAACCCCGTATCCCGAAGTCGTAGATGGTCATTTCGAATTGCCCGGAGGTCCTGGCTGGGGCGTAGAGATCGACATCGACTTCTTGCGACAGCACGACGGCGACAAAATAGACGGCATATACGCCGATCCCGGCCTGAACATGTTTGTCAACGCCGACTGGGCCAGACGGGAACAGGATCAGTATAACATATGAACGCTAAAATCTGAAAGCTTATCATGAACTACGCCATCATTCTCGCTGCTGGGTCGGGAAAGCGAATGGGCACGCATATCCCCAAGCAATTTCTCGACCTTGTCGGACGTCCCGTATTGGCCTGGACATTGACCGCATTTGAACGCGCAGACCGCATTGACCGCGTTGTGCTGGTCGTGGGGCGTGAGGACATCGATACTTGTCGAGAACAATTCGGAAAGAAAAAATTTTCTAAAGTTGTCGATGTGATCGCCGGCGGTGCAGAACGGCAGGATTCTGTGGCCTGCGGGCTACAGGCGATCCCGCAAGATGCCGACGTAGTTGCTATCCACGATGGCGCGCGAGCTTATGTAACACCCGAAGATATCAATGCCGTAGTCCTGGCAGCGACTGAACACGGCGCCGCTGTTTTGGGCACACCAGTAACAGATACAATAAAACGCGTACAGGACAATCAAGTCGTAAAAACCCTGGACAGATCGACATTGCGAGCCGTGCAAACGCCCCAGGCATTTCGCCGTGACGTGATCTTCCGCGCCCATCGTGCTGCGCGCGAATCGGGCTATCTGGGTACAGATGATACGGCTCTGGTAGAGCGTTTGGGCGAAGCTGTAACCGTTGTGCCCGGGCGAGCAGACAACATCAAAATTACATCGCCAGAAGACCTCGACATGGGTTTGCACATTTTAGAAAAACGAGGCGACGTGACACCGACATTGCGAATAGGTCAGGGCTATGACGCACATCAACTCGTGAAGGACCGTGCGCTAATTTTAGGCGGCGTACATATTCCCCACGAAAAAGGGCTACAGGGCCACTCAGATGCAGATGTATTGACCCATGTCGTCATCGATGCCCTGTTGGGCGCACTGGGTGCTGGCGACATCGGTCAGCTCTTTCCCGATACAGACGCCGCGTACAAAGATATCTCGAGTCTCACATTGCTGGCGCGCGTAACTCACATCCTGAAAAAATCACACGCGCAGGTGCTCAATGTGGATGCAACCGTGATGGCGCAACGCCCAAAACTATCGCCGTACATTGAACAAATGCGCGAAAACATGGCGCGCGCATTGGAAGTGTCGGTCGATCTCATATCGGTAAAAGCAACCACAACCGAATACATGGGTTTTGTCGGACGCGAAGAAGGCATAGCAGCACAGGCGGTAGCGTTAATAAAAAGTTATTGACTTATTGTCCAGTTTATTCAAAAATGTAATCGCCTCCTGTGTCACATCCAAAGGATACAAATTGGAGTACTTTATTGAACTCTGGAATTCTTTTCTCGCCTACTTTACTGAACTCTGGAATTCTTTTTTTCCTTACTTTACTGAACTCTGGAATTCTTTTCTCGCCTATTTGAGAGACCAACCACCAGAGTGGATTTACCTTTTTTTGTTTCTGGGCGCTTTTTTAGAGAACGTAGTACCTATCATTCCTGGTGATACCCTGATTGTATTCGGCGCATATTTGGCCGGCATTGGGATAATCGCTGTCTGGCCTGCGTATTTTGCAATGTGGATAGGCAGCGCAGTGGGCTGTTTGCTCCTTTACGCCATCGCATTTGTAAAAGGGCGATCGTTCTTCTTACGGCTCAATATAAAGTTCTTGAATGAAGAAAACCTGCACCGCACCGAAATATGGTTCAATCGCTATGGTGACAAAATCGTCATTTTCAACCGCTTTTTGCCCGCCGTGCGGATATTTGTCGGCATTGTGGCTGGCATTAGCCAGATGCATCCCCTGCGCATGACGCTTTACGTGTTATTTGGCACATTATTGTGGAATAGTCTGCTGATCTACTTTGGCTTTACGGTCGGCGAAAACTGGCAAATCGTAGTCACTGTACTAAAAACTTATAATCGCATACTGGCAATATTAATGGTGGTGGGCATAATCGGATTCTGGTGGTGGCGGCGAAAAAAAAAGCAGAGAAAAAAATGAAAAAGATCCGCGTGGGAATACTATTTGGAGGAAAATCAGCAGAGCACGAAGTGTCACTGCAATCTGCGCGCAACATCATCGACGCGATTGACAAGACCAAATACGAAGTCGTGCCAATAGGAATCGACAAATCGGGTCAATGGTTCTTAAACGAAGCCGCACAACTATTGCCAGAAGCAAATACAGAAGGGCTTTCTGACGCAGATCAAAACGCGCTGATTACATTGATGCCAGAGGGACGCGGTGAACTCGTGGGACAGTCTGCATCCGACTCGGTCGATGTGGTCTTTCCCGTCTTGCACGGGCCGCTGGGAGAAGACGGCACAGTACAGGGATTTTTGAGATTGGCCGATGTCCCCTATGTAGGTGCCGATGTACTCGGCTCGGCTGTGGGGATGGACAAAGACGTGATGAAACGCTTGCTGCGCGATGCCAATATTCCCGTTGCCGCGTGGCGAACAGTACATCACTTCCAATTGGACAGTTTAGATGTAGATGATGTGATTTCAGAACTGGGATTGCCTCTATTTGTAAAGCCAGCGAATTTAGGCTCATCAGTCGGCGTGAGTAAAGTACACGACAAAAGCGCGCTAATTCCCGCGCTGAAAGAAGCATTCCGCTACGACAAGAAAGTACTGATCGAAGCTTTTGTCGAAGGTCGGGAAATCGAATGTTCGGTATTGGGCAATGAAACGCCCATTGTTTCAATCCCCGGCGAGATCTTGCCCCAGCACGAGTTTTACTCTTACGAAGCGAAATATCTGGATGAAAAAGGCGCGATCTTGCACATCCCCGCTGATTTATCCGAAGAAGCTGTAAAGCAGGTACAGGCCCTTGCCATTCGCACATTTCAAGTCCTGTGCTGTGAGGGCATGGCACGCGCGGATTTCTTTTTAAAAAATGACGGCACCTTTGTGGTAAATGAAATCAATACCATTCCCGGCTTTACGCGGATCAGCATGTATCCCAAGCTGTGGGAGGCCAGTGGCATTTCTTATACTGAATTGATCGATCGCCTCATTCAACTGGGCATTGAACGCTACGAACGCGAGCAAAAACACAAGACATCGTTTTTCTAAAAGGTAAGAGTTGCCAAAAATCGCCCACTTGTATATCTTTGACGGATCAGCCGCCCTAGCTCAGCTGGTAGAGCACCTGATTTGTAATCAGGCGGTCAGCGGTTCGAGTCCGCTGGGCGGCTCCACAAAAAACAACGGGTTATGACAATATGTCATAACCCGTTTGGCATGATACTGAATCTCTGCCCCGTGAAACACGCTTGTTCTCAGAATATCATGTCATATATTGCATATCAAAAGAGGGAGAATCTTTTCGATGGTAGGAACGGGAACAACGGAAATATTCATCACATTTTTATTGGCTATCGCAGGATATGTGGGATTGACCACTGTGGTTGTGCTCACGCTACGGGAACGGCACCCGACCGCGCTGTGGCGAGCTATCGCACTCATCATTCTGGCACATGTGCTCATGGTGTGGATTTATCGCTATGACTGGCAATTCGATCTCGCCGTGCGAAACGGTTATGCGGGATTTGTCATTTTCCACACCGCACTCGCGTTAATTCTGATCTCTACCTTTGTCAATAAAAACCTATCTCAAAAACTCATTCACCTGTCATTTGTCATAGCGACAATGGGCGCGACCGGTGCATCGCTTCGATATGACGAGGTCTCAATGTACCGCTACATTGTAATCCCCTGTGGTCTGATCGGCGGGATAGGACTTATCAAATTCTATATTCTGGATCGTAAAAAAAGGAAGGCCAACCTCTTTTCGTAAAAAAAGGAGACTGCGCTATGAACAGACGCTGGCTAAACCATTGCCTGACAGAAGACGAACGGCTCGAATTTGAAGATCGGGGTTATCTGATTATTGAAAACGCGCTGAGTGATGCCAAAAGAAGACAACTGACCAGAGCCGTTGACCGCGTCAATGCCGAAGAACGCGAAAAGCAAAAAATCGAACCACATAATCGAGTCCACGAACGCGACTTTCTGGGGCGAGACCGTGCATTTATTGACCTCATAGATCACTACACCACATTCCCAAAAGTTTGGGGGATTTTGGGCTGGAATATTCAAATCTATCTGGCACACCTGAACGTCACGCCTCCCGAACCACCAGATAGCAAACGCGGTTTGGGAATCGGCTGGCATCAGGATACCGGGCGCGTGAATCAGGAAATGGAAACAAACCCGAGGCCCCGCTTATCGGTCAAAGTGGCCTACTTCCTATCGGACACAAGCGAACCGGGACGCGGCAATTTTCACGTCATACCGGGAAGCCAGTTAAAAAATAAGATGAAGTGGCCGAACGGAAATCGCAATCAGATGGTAAAAGGCGCCGTCCCCATCCTCGCCCCCCGGGGTACAGCCGTTATTTTTGACCGTCGATTGTGGCATTCGGCAAGTGCAAATTACTGGACGCAACCCCGCAAGGTGCTCTTCTACGGCTACGCTTACCGCTGGCTTCAAGCCCGCGGTGAATGCAACGTGGAAAATTTCTGGGATGAACTAAGTCCAATCCGAAAGCAAATGTGCCGGCATTCCCCATCGGGCATTCACGGCTACACATCCCCAGCAGAAGAGGATGTGCCATTGAAAGGCTGGATCCGAGAATATCAGGGAAAAGAAGCTGTGATGCCTTGACATGCCCCATGTGCTTATCCCGTTAATGGTAAAACATCAAACAAAATAGCCCGCGTTATATATTCAACACGGGCTATCTATTTGGGGAGTTTCCCCTGCCAAATCGGATACCGTATATCTGCCTTCTGTACTTCGCGTTGCAACCACTGATTAAACAGAAGCTTGCGGATCTCCTTTTTTATTCGTTCATTTAGGGTTGCTGGGTAGCGTTCTTGCAACAAATACAGCGCAAAGCCTTTCGATACTTTTTCCGGTCCCAAAATTTCACCTGGTGACACGGCAAAAACGCGCGCAGCAATCCCCTTTGGCAACTGCTTGCGCCGCACACGACCCAAAAAGCCACTACCTGATCGCGTGCGTGCATCTTGAGAAAACCGACGCGCCATCGCGTAAAAGTCTGCGCCATCTTCTCGTATCTGCAAATCAACCTCGTCAATCACACCCTTATCCGCGTGAAAAATCCAGCAAACCTCCGCCTCATCAAATTCCAGGGTGTGTTGCGCGAAATAGGATTCGACCTGTCCTTTAGCAATCTTCTCAGACAGCAAAAACTCCAGCCGTCTCACCTCGGCATCTTCTGCCACATCCTGAAGTGTAATACCTCGCTTTGCGAGATAGGCCTCTGTATCTTCCACCCGTTCGAGGCGATGTTGATACCGCCAGTCATTCACCTTGTGCTGAATATCTTCACGCGCTGCACAAACACCCTCGCGTCGGGCGAGTTGCCGGATCAATTCTCTGCGTTTAAATTCATCAAAAAAACGCAGATTATCAGCAACACCCATCTGCCGCACGATATCGCTTAATAACACCTCGGCACCATTGATCCGAATTAGTGTCACATCTCCTACCATCACAACGCACCCTCCTCAACATCGTACTTCGCCGACTCATAAAGCTGTCGCAAAGGAGAAAGCAACATCAGCAAAACCGATTGCCGATCTGTCATAATCTCCGCTGTCCCCTTCATACCAAACATCAGAGGCTTGTCATATCCCTTCACGCGCATGGTATTTTCTTCCAGTTCAACAACGCACTTAAACATCGGTCCAATACTTTCATCGATCACCGCATCGGGCGAGATGGATGTAAGCCATCCGCGTTTGATGCCAAAATCCTGAAAAGCATACGCATCGTATTTCAGCTTGACCAACTGCCCAACTTTAAGCAAACCCACATCTTTATTCAATACCATCACTTCTGCAATCATCGGTGCCGAGGCTGGTGCCAGTGCAATTAGAGGCTGTCCCTTGTTGATCACCTGTCCGACTACATTCACCATCACCTGTGTGACAATTCCCGATTCAGGTGCCAAAATCAGATCCGACTCGGCCTCCAGGGTGCGATCAATGCGTTTGCGCGCCTGTTCCAATCGCAAGCGTGCAGTCTCATAAACGTGTTGCATCTGCGATGCCTCGCGCTCGTGTGCAATGCGCGCCTCTGTGATTTGACGCTTGAGATCAGCCACTGCCATTTCATTCTTGTATATCTCCGACATGCGCGACGGAAGTGCGGACAGAGCACTCAAATACTGCACACGCGCGCGATTCATATCCGCTCGGCTGATCAACTCGCGCTCAAACAGCGTCTTTTGCTGCAAAAATTCCCCTTTCAAATGATCAATCTCTGCCTGTCTAAAACCGATCTGCGCTTGCAATCCCGCGTCAGACATTTTGGTTTTCGATCCCTCAATACCGCCTGCATTGCTTTGATAATCTTCCAACGCATCCTGGTGCGCCTCCATAAACCGCTGCAAAACAGAAAGACGTTGTTCCAATGCCCCTATCGTCTCTCGATTCAACCTCGCCCTTTGAGGCAACACCGTCTTGAAATCGTACTCTGCCTTTTGAAAAGCCATCTTTGCCTGTTCCCATTCCCTCAACTCTCCCCACGTCTCCCAGGATTTGAGCTTGAATAACACCTGCCCTTTCTCGACATGGTCCCCCTCTTTCACACCAATCAACTCAATCTCACCGCCTCGCTGCGCCTGCATCGTCTTCACCTGTCCGAGGGGCACAAGCCGAAAAGGTGCTGATGCCACCACATCTACCTTACTCCACCACGCCCAGGTAATGGCAACAATCACAAACAGCAGGACAATATAGAGCAATGCTCGCCCCCAAAAGGGCCGCAAAGATCCCATAAATGCATGCACCTCTTCTGCTGCGTCATCTTGTCCCTGGATTACACCGGGAGATATTGTCTCTGCTGGTGTCTCTAAAAGTGGTTCTGCCATTATGAGGCACTCCTTAAAAGCAATCAGCGGTCAGCTATCAGCCCGCTCAACCACACCACCCTAAAACTACACTACCTTACTCACCCCAGTCTCCAGCCCTTCATACTACTTGCAACTGTTGACTGCACATGTGATAATACAACCCCTGTTGCACCATCAACTCATCGTGTGTGCCCATCTCCACAATATGACCCTTATCCAGCACCACAATCGCATCCGCATCGCGCACTGTACTCAACCGATGCGCAATAATCAACGCCGTGCGAGCATCCAAAAACAGATCTAAATTTGCCTGTATCGCCTGTTCTGAATCTGTATCTAAGGCATTGGTCGCCTCATCAAAAATCAAAATTTTCGGATCACAATACAGCGCCCGTGCAATCGCGATCCGCTGTCGTTGTCCACCCGATAATCCCACACCCTGCTCACCCACCTTTGTCTCATAGCCCAAAGGCATATCGCTCACGAAATCGTGTACACACGATAATTTCGCCACTTCCAAAATGCGATCCATATCCGCATCTGACTGACCAATAGCGATATTTTCTGCAATGGTACCACTAAACAAAAACGGCTCCTGCATCACCATACCCACCTGACGCCGCAACCAATGAGGGTCCAGATCTCGCACATCCATATCATCTAAGGTCACGCGACCCTCTGACGGATCAAACAAACGAGGTACCAACTTTACCAACGTCGTCTTACCCGCGCCGCTGCGTCCCACAATCGCAACTTTTTGACCCGGCTCAAGAATCAGATCTATATTATTCAACACATACGGTTCATCAGAACCCACACCATATCTAAAAAACACCCCCTCAAAAACCACGCGCCCTTCCAAATGCTTTAAGACCAAACCCTGACCCTGTTGCCGCGCATCCTCTATCTGCGTGTCATACACATCATTTAACCGATCCAGCGCAATACGCGCTTCCTGCACCTGCGGCCATATCCCAATCAACCCCATAATCGGTCCCATCACATTGCCAA
>JAPPAB010000172.1 GCA_026705765.1 Gemmatimonadota bacterium | reverse complement strand
GCACATTGGTGGATCAGTCCCAGGCCGCAGGCTCCTACCAGATACGGTGGGATGTCCTCGACCAGCGGGGCGTCTCGTTGTCAACGGGGATCTACATCGCACGTCTGAGCTATCCCGGCGGGGTGCAGACGCAACGGCTACTCTACCTCAAGTAGCGCCGATATCTCATAACTGAGAAAAAGACCCTGAATGAAGTTACCCCGCAGGGGGAACTCCACAGAGCAAGGCGGTGTATCTTCAGCAGGCGGCCAATTCGCTGATTGACGGGCTTTATCCTGGGCACACGCATCGAATTTTCCGTTCACAACTGAAGGCGTATTTGGCGAGTTTGAATTGAGGGCTTTATGCGTGAAAATCGTTCTGGTTGTTTGATTCTTGTTTGCAGTCTGATTGTCCCCGGTCTTGGTCAGATCATCCAGGGGCGTTTATTCGCTGGTTTTTCTCTTTTTCTCGTTGCGTTTTTCTTGTGGAGTCATCTTTGGATTCAATTTTTCACGACATTCCACGACTCGCTTGCTCCTGGGGCGGTGCTAATAGAGCCTCCTTTTTGGGATCGTGCTTTTACAATAGGCCGCAATCTCATGATCTGCCTGACCCATCTGTGGTCTGTTGCTGATGCCGCGCGGTGGAAAGGAAATTGACTGCTCAATATCTTGTATTGCCGCGGCCAACTGCATGTGAAGTTTGGTTGCTTCTACAAGTGGTGACTTTTACCGACTATGTCAATTATATTTATGCACACCCCTCAATTAAATTCGGAGAGATTGGAAATGTTGTTGAAAAAAGGAATGCTGTTAATGACCGCTGTGGGGTTGCTGGTCTGTGTGGGTCAGGCTTCTGCACAATGTTCTGGTGATTTTGACAAGAATGGGATGGTCAACATCCCTGATTTTCTGCTCTTTGTGAAGGTGTTTGGCACATCATCTGGTGATGCTACGTTCAACGTGCTTATGGATATGGACAGTAGTGGGGACATCGGCATCCCTGATTTTCTGCTCTTTGTGAAGGTGTTTGGCTCGACATGCGATCAGCCGTCTTCGCCTCCCGATACGCCCTCCATAAGGGGCTGGGGACTTGGCGTATTGTACATCGAATTGAAGTGGCGGGAAGTGGCGGGAGTCGACGGTTACAGGATCCAGTACAGCGTGGACGATTCCCTGTTCACCGACGACGATCCAAGCGTCGAACTCGCCATTGGAACACTCTCCTTCAGAGTAGCCAACCTTTCGCCGGGCCAGACCGTATATTTCCGTGTGCAGTCCTTTGTCGGCGCAGGTGCGAACCGTGAGGAAAGTGCCTGGTCCGATCCCGTCGCCTTAAGGACGCTCGGCGAACAGAGGCCGCAGGACGCGCAGGACGGGGAGTTCACGGACTCCCGGGGTCGCACCATCCGGT
Source organism: Gemmatimonadota bacterium (assembly GCA_026705765.1). Taxonomy (NCBI): domain Bacteria; kingdom Pseudomonadati; phylum Gemmatimonadota; species Gemmatimonadota bacterium. The sequence goes on along the minus strand of JAPPAB010000172.1, from coordinate 28,263 downwards.
ATCGCTTGTACCTCGATAATTCCTGGAGCACGAGTGAGCCGCGCGGTGTTCTCGTCGATGTGCATGGAAACAACCTTGGCACACAGCAGGACATCCTCAATTACCCCAGCGGCTATCCACAGTGGGTCGAGACGGGCCTTGCCTACGCCGTCGTCGCCTCGCCTCGATCATATAGTGAGGGTCATCCCCGCCATCTGCTCGGTTTTCCGACCAACGCGGCGGGTCGCAGGGCGTGGATGTTCGAGGATGGCCGGCTGCTTCATGAGTTGTTGCAGAGCGGTTTCAACGGGGCCCTGGTCGTGGACCACGACGCCATCGTGTTGCGCGGTGCCTCACAGGGGAGCGTCTTCCTCCCTACGTTCGTCGAGCAATACGCCGGATTGTACGGTGGCGGTCTGTGGGCTAAGTGCGGCGGGGTCGGCGGCGACTCCGGTGATGTGCCATTTATTCGTAGGTATTCCTGGCCGGATTGGGAGCCGTTGTTTCTTTGGACTCCGTCGTCGTCCGCCTTTGTCAGGGAACGTTTTCGCGTCGTGGTAGAAGCCACCACAGGTGATTTCCTGTACTCGCAAGCGCTGGATTCCGTCAAGTACTATGGGGAAACTCTCGGACTCGACGTACAAGCATACACCGATTTACCCGGCGGCCACTGTGCGGACGGGCTTGGCGGAACGACGAGATTGGAGGTCGTTCAGTGGTTGCTGGATGGTGGTCGGCAAGTGCGCACGCGAATCCCGCGTGAGGGCGACGCGGACGCGGATGGCATCGCGGATGAACAGGACTCCGATGACGACAACGACGGAGCGCCGGACTTCATCGACGCGCTGCCGCTGGACGCGCGCGACTGGCTCGACACCGACGCGGACGGTATCGGCAACTTCATGGACCGAGACGCGGACGGCGACGGCGTGGACAACAGTTCCGACCCGTTCACGCTGGACCCGAATGAAAGCGTGGACACGGATGGCGACGGCATAGGCGACAACCTGGACGACGACGATGACAACGATGGAATCCCGGATACAGAGGATCGGACACTTTCACCGCCACCCGAGGGGACACCGGGTCTAAAGCGGAAGCGCATCCACTTTGCCTATAGTGTTGCCTCTGACGTCAGGCGTAGTCAGTCGGCACGCTTGAGTTCGCAAAAGCCGTCCGGAATCAAGTATCCTTCACCCCAAGGAGATCGGCAAGCCTACGCATCGCTGAAACTCGGGAGTGGAACGCGCACCGGGATTCCGATCATGGTTGACCGTTTCGATCAAAAAGAGCGGTGCGAAGCCACTCTCCTGCCGGGTCTTTGCCGCGACGATAGTGAATACTCCGGCTATTGGCATGAACATTTCGACAAAATCTACGTCGATCGGAACAACAACGGCGATCTGACGGACGACGGTCAAGCCCTGGTGCTTGGAAACTCTCGCAGAGGCTCGAGTGCTGGTAGTTGGAGGCCTGGCGTGAGCACCGACGTGACGGTTTCCTATGTCTCGGGCGAGAAGATTCCCTACCGGATCCGGCTATGGACACCGCACAATCTGGGCGGGAGTGTTGGATACATGGGAGCGAGCATCTGGATGGGAACGGTTGAGAGTCCTCAAGGAGACCCCGTTCTGGTGGCGACCGTGGACGCCGACGCCGACGGTCTGTTTGATTCGGAGGAACGGGATGCGGTCTGTATTGACGTTGACCGCAACGGCGCACTCGACGAGTGTCTTTTCGACTCTGACAGTCGAACAAGGCCCGGACTCTTGCGCCCGGGCGCGAACTTCATTCTCGACGGGCGCGAACACCGGGTGGAGGTATCACCGTCAGGACGGGAGGTCGAGATCAGCGAGGTGCGCTGACGGCGCGGTTACTCCATTGTCGCCCCCTGGCAGAAAGTGGAGTAACCCCCGAAACGATGCTGTTGCCGAATTCCGAATCTATCCTGGAGTTACCCCGCTTCGGTGGAGAGTTTAGGGCTTGTGTTTCAAGCCTGTGATTGATGTAGTTTTTCGTAGTATTGTGGTTATGATGCTTGATCAGACATAAGAAAAAGCCCGTCAATCGGTGGTTATTGACGGGCTTTTTTTTGCAATGAAACAGATAGATTAAAATTCAGCGAGAAGATATTCTTGGCTCCGGCGGTAGGACTCGAACCTACGACCCAGTGGTTAACAGCCACTTGCTCTGCCGACTGAGCTACGCCGGAACGTAATATTTCCAATAGCGATGAAATCTACTGGAAGTGAATAGGAGTGTCAAGCGCAATTTTTGATCCGTTGACTTTGCAGCGTCTGGCTATCAGGGCAATCTCCTTGACATACCTTCGGTGAACATCTATGTTTCCAGAGGTTAGCCCAACTACCCAACCTACCAGTCCCCAGCCTCTTGCTATTTTTATGTCAGATGAAAAATTGATACAGCGGATTGTTGCCGAAGTTGTGCGGCGGTTGAAGGCGTTGGAGGGGGACGCGGTATCTGCACCGATTGATCCGCCGGTGAGTCTGGTGACGGAGGATCTGGTCAAATCTGCGATAAGTCGCGGTGGCGATGCGGTTTATGTGACGCCCAATGCGATTGTGACGCCGTTGGCGCGGGATTTGATACGGCAGCAGAAGGTGCGTCTGGTTGTGGCTGATGATGAGGCGGTGATTCAAGAGCCGCAGAAGTCGAGTGTATTAGCTATTGGTGCAGACCACAAGGGATTTGAACTGAAGAAACAGATTGTGCTTATGTTGCAAGATGCCGGGCGAGAGGTGATGGATTGTGGTGTGCATAGTCCGCAAGAGGCGTCTTATGTCGGTGTGGCAAAGGCGGTGGCTGACGTTGTCCTGGAGAAGAATTTGATGACGGGGGTTGTGGTCAATGGGGGAGGTACGGGGGCTGCCCTCGTTGCGAATAAAGTAAAGGGGATTCGCGCTGTTTCGTGTCACGATGTGACGTCTGCCAAATTTGCCCGCGCCCATGTGGATGCCAATATTTTGTGTCTCGGTGTGGGCGTGGTGGGCGATACTGTGGCGAAAGAGATTGTTGCGACGTGGTTGAGCACTCCGTTTGAGGGCGGTCAATATGCGGCGCGCGTTCGAGAAATTGATGAGGTGGAGGATGAGAGTCGGGATTGAGCTGAATGTTCTTTTAAATAGGGGATGACTATGCTTTCACAGGAGCAACTGGCGCAGTATGACCGGGATGGATATGTGCTGGTGTCGGGATTGATTCCAGAAGAGACGATTGCCAATGCGGAAGCTGCGATGTGGTCTGTGCTCGGGATGGATCGGGATGATCCGGCTTCGTGGTCTCCTTTGCCAGACGAAACAGATGGGGTGAATACAATCGCCCGACAGGGGTTGATTGAACATTTTGGGGTTTGTGATCCCGCGTTGCTGGCTTGTTGTACGCCCGCATTTTACGAGGCGCAGAGCCAACTGGTCCGGGAGAATGCAGATGCATTTCACTGTCGGAAACCACAGCCTGAGGCTGTGTGGGCACGCAGTGTATTTCCGGTTCCGAGAGGATGGGATTATCTCAGTGGGCACGTCGATGGCGGACATCGACCTTTCAGTGTTTTTCCCGGGTCATTTCGGGTTTCCTCTCTGACTTATCTCGATTCTGGTGTTGCGCAGGGCGGTGGGACCGCGGTCTGGCCAGGGTCGCATCGGAAGTTCAGCGAGATGGCAGTGCAGGATCCTGACCGGTATCGAATGCTGTCGGATTTTGCGAAACCGCAACAAAGGTTCGATCTGGGAGAGCCGATTGAGTTGAGGCCATCCCGAGGCGATGTCATGTTTTTTCATTATTTGTTAGTACACTGCGGGTCTCTCAATACAAGCAATAAACCGCGTTTTGCCCTCCGGTGGATGTGTACCTGTGACGCATGTCGTGTCTGGGAAAAGTATGGCGAGTGGAATATCTGGATGCCCTGATGTTGATGGTTGACTCGCTGTGGGGAAACCCGTATATTTTTTTCTCTGTGACCAGTGTTGTTTTCGCGGGGTGTCCGTGCTGGATGATGACCTGACAGGCATGAAATTTGCGCTCGAAGAAGCCCGCATGGCAGCGAGCGAGCAGGAAGTGCCTATTGGCGCTGTTGTGATGCACAATGGCGAGGTAATCGCACGAGATCACAATCGCATTGTCCAGCTAAATGATCCCACCGCGCATGCCGAAATGCTCGTTATTGGGCAGGCGACAAAAAAGTTGGGCGTTCGGTGGCTAAATAATTGCGTGCTTTACGCAACGCTGGAACCCTGTGCGATGTGTGCGGGGGCTATGGTGCTTGCCCGATTGTCCCGGTTGGTTTTTGGTGCGTGCGATCCCAAAACCGGGGCTTGCGGATCCCTGAGAAATATTGTGGAAGATACACGTCTGAATCATCGCCTGGATGTGCGCCGAGGGGTGTTAGAAGATGCGTGTGGTCAGGTGTTGCGGGCGTTTTTTCAGACTTTGCGAGAAAAATAAATATCGGAGAGGTGCTGGAGTGGTCGAACAGGCCGGTCTCGAAAACCGGTGTACCCTCACGGGTACCGTGGGTTCGAATCCCACCCTCTCCGCCAAAAACAAACACACAGGTGTATGTGAGAAAGCTGATAGCTGACCGCTTAGCTATATTGGAGAGGTGCTGGAGTGGCCGAACAGGCATGACTGGAAATCATGTGTATCCTTACGGATACCGAGGGTTCGAATCCCTCCCTCTCCGCCAAAAATATCACGAGGTTGTTATGCCGCATCCGATTCGCATTACAGTTGGCGATATTGAACTCGACGCCGAGTTAAACGATTCGCAGACAGCAGACAAAGTTCGCGAGATTTTGCCGCTGGATTGTTCGTTTAATACATGGGGCGATGAGATTTACTTTGCAATTCCCGTTCAAGCGGGTCCCGAAGATGCATGTGAAACTGTGGCGTTGAACGACCTCGGATATTGGCCGCCGGGTCATGCGTTTTGCATTTTTTACGGTCAGACCCCGGCCAGTCATGGAGATGAAATTCGTCCGGCAAGTCCCGTCAATATTATTGGACGGGTGCTGGGCGATGCCACGGTGCTCAAATCTGTTTCGGGCGTGCATAATATCGTGGTTGAAGCGGTTTAGGTGGGGCTGTAGCTCAGTTGGGAGAGCGCTAGAATCGCACTCTAGAGGTCGTGGGTTCGACTCCCATCAGCTCCACCAAAATATATTGTTAAGAGGCGAGAGGCGAGATCCCTCTCGTATCTCACTGTTTTCAGGTCGTGCTAGACGGGGAGATAGCGGTGCCCTGTAGCCCGCAATCCGCTATAGCGGGGTCGAATTCCACGTCTGAGAACCGGTATTTTGGATCGCGGTCGATGAGTGTGCAGCGTTGATCGTCAGGTCCTGCGCAACGTGCCTATGCCGAACCCCGTCAGGACCGGAAGGTAGCAGCGGTAAGCAAATCGGTGCGTGTGCCGCAGGGGCACCTGGCAGGAGCCAGCGCTCGTTGAACGCCCTGGGGTAGCGGTTCGAAGCGCGGTGCACGACCTTTTTTTCGGGATGGGGGCTGGGGTTGGAGAGGCCCCCTTTGGAGTTTTTATGTCTTACACGGTAATGGCCCGAAAGCGGAGGCCACAGGCATTTGAAACAGTGGTTGCACAAAGCCATGTGACCACCACATTGCAAAACGCCATTCGGCTGGAGCGCGTGGCGCAATCGTACCTGTTTTCCGGGCCGCGAGGAACGGGTAAGACCACGACGGCGCGATTACTTGCCATGGCACTCAATTGCGAGCAGGGACCAACGGCTGAACCATGTGGGGAATGTGCTTCTTGTGTTGCCATTCGCCAGGGCAATAGCATGGATGTGCTGGAGATTGACGGGGCTTCGAATCGCGGGATTGATGAAATCAGGCAATTGCGCGAAGAGGTGGGATATGCGGCTTCGCAGGGCAAGCGCAAGGTTTATATCATCGACGAAGTACACATGCTCACGACCGAGGCTTTTAATGCGTTGCTCAAAACACTCGAAGAACCGCCAGCGCATGTTGTGTTTGTATTTGCAACGACCGAAGCTCACAAAGTGCCTGAAACCATTTTGTCGCGGTGTCAGCGCTACAATTTTCGGCGTATTCCTCCTGTGGCAATTGTGGAAGAACTCAAAATGGCTGTGGATGAAGAAGGCGTAACAGCAGAAGAATCCGCTCTGTTTTTGATCGCTCGAAAAGCCGATGGGGGCATGCGCGATGCACTGAGTTTGCTGGATCAGGTCATTGCATTCTCAGATGCTGATATTACAGAAGATGCCATACAGAATTTACTGGGTTTGATTCCCCGAGATGTGTATTTTAATCTGACGCAGGCGATTGTGAGTCGAGATGGTGCCCGCGCATTGGAGATTGTTGATGAATTGACGCGCGAAGGCAGTGATCTGGGCGAATTTGTGACGGGGCTGATGGCCCATTTTCGCCATTTGCTCATTGCCTGTGCCGCGGGAGATTTAACGGATGAAGATTTGCCAGAAGCTGACCGCGTGCAGTATGCAGAGGCCGCCGCGCAATTCGAAGAGGCAGATCTCGTGCGCATGCTCAATACTGTGGGTGAACTGGAGATACAGATTAGTCGGGTGACCGAGCCGCGATTCTGGCTCGAATTGACGGTTATGAAGCTGGTGCAGATGACGGCAAGTGTAGATTTGCAGGTTTTGATTGGTCGATTAGAACAACTCGAGCGGGGGTTAAAAAGCCAGGGGACGGCTACTGGAGCGCGACGGCCATTGCCCAGTTCCCAACCTGCACCAAAGCAGAAGGCGACATCGTCTGGACCAGGCGCGCGCGTCAGGGGAGAGAGGGTGTCCCCGCGGCCAACGGCTCCCAAATCTTCACCCCCGCAACAGAGGGGCAATGGTCGGCCCGTGGCAGAACAGCCAGAAGAAGAAATACCGCCGGTGCCAGATGTATCCCCAGAAGAGCCACCAGATTTTTCTGTTATAAAAAATAAGTGGGAACAACTCGTACAGGCAGTGAAGAATGAGCGAATGTCGTTGGGCACATTTTTGGCCGAAGGCCGCCCACAATCAATGGATGGGCGACTTCTGGTGGTGGCTTTTCAAAAGAACCTCGAATTTCACGCCAATCAGGTGCGACGCGGACGCGCTCTGGTGGAAGAAGTTGCGCGCGGTGTTTTTGGCGGTACAGTCACCATTTCGTGTGAGGTCGTTTACGAGGATAATAAAGAGCAAATAGCTGAAGAGAAGGGTGTAGAAGAAGATGAGCGCGTGCAGATGGTGATGCAGGTGTTTAGTGGGGAAGTGATCAGGTAGGGATTGCTGCGTTGGGAACATTGCTTTTTAAGGAGATAGAGTATGGCAAAAGGTATGGGCGCGATGATGAAGCAGGCCCAAAAGTTGCAAGCCAAGCTGTCCAGGGTGCAAGAAGAACTGGGGGCAAAAGAGGTGGAGGCAACTTCGGGTGGGGGTATGGTGACAGTAAGGGCCAGTGGGCATCAAGATATTTTGTCGATAAAAATTGATCCCGAAGTAGTTGATCCCGAAGATGTGGAAATGCTGGAAGACCTCGTGCTGGCGGCGGTTCAGCAGGCGCGTCAAAAAGCTGCGGACATGGCCGAGGCAGAAATGCAGAAAGCCACAGCGGGCCTTATTCCGCCCGGCATGAATATGCCGGGGTTCTGAAATAGGAAAAGCGAAGTTCTCGCGCTATAGTTTTTGGAGTTTTCCATGGCATCAGAGGCCATTGAAAAATTGATTTCCGCTTTGAATCGGTTGCCCGGGATCGGCGCTAAAACAGCACGGCGTCTCGCGCTGGAGATGTTGACATGGGATACGGGTGAGGTGCGCGAACTCGCCGATTTGATGGTGGATGTCAAGACCCGTGTGCGGCGGTGCTCAATTTGTTTTAATTTGACCGAGGCCGAGCCGTGTTCTGTGTGCAGCGATACGCGTCGAGATCGTTCCAGTGTGATGGTGATTGATTTTATCGGCGACCTTTTGGCATTTGAGCGCACCGGGCTTTATCGAGGACTTTATCACGTACTGGATGGGCGAATTTCGCCACTGGATGGTATTGGTCCAGAAGACTTGAATATTGCCCAATTGCTCCAACGCCTGCGCCAGGGGGAAATTCGAGAAGTCATTCTCGCCAATGGTCCAACCGTAGAGGGCGATGCCACGGCACAATATCTGTCTCAGTGTTTGGTTCCGTTTGAAGTATCTGTCACACAAATTGCGCGCGGGTTGCCAGTGGGCAGTGATCTCGCCCTGGCTGATCAAGTGACATTGTCGCGCGCGCTGGAAGGCCGCCGGGAGTATTAAATGCCCCAGGTAAATACCATAGAATCGAACCGGATGACAATGCCTGAGCCGCATACCCCAAATCGGTTGTGGACAGTGCCCAATGTCTTGACGGTGTCGCGTCTGTTGCTTACGCCAGTGTTTTTGCTGTTGATTTTTGCCGCCAACTGGTATTTCAAAATCCTCGCGCTGCTCGTCTTTACTGTAGCCTCGTTGACTGATTTCTACGATGGGCGCATTGCGCGGCGCGACGGTACAGTGACCAACTTTGGTCGCTTTATGGATCCGCTGGCCGATAAGTTGCTGGTATCTTCGGCATTGATTGCATTTGCGCTTTTGGGCATGATTGAAGCATGGCTTATCGGGGCGATGCTCGTGCGCGATGTCGTGATTACGGGATTGCGCATTTTTGCGATTCGACGAGGCAAACCCGTGGTGACCTCACAACTCGCAAAGTGGAAAACCATGCTGCAATTGGTGCTTGTTTTTGGCATTTTGGTCTTTATCAATGTGCGCGTGGTCGAAGCCGAATTGGCCGCCCAACCAATTGTGCTCGTAGGCGATATTTCTTATTGGGTTTTAAATGTCCTGGTGGCTGTTGTGACCCTCGTTGCAGTGGTCTCGGGCGTTCGGTATTTAATTGAGAATCGCAAGACATTTTGAGGCGAGCGAATCGCTGCCGCCTATAGCTATGACAGATTTTCGGCCTCCTGAGCCATCGTTTTTTGTCCGGTTGATTGCAACCGGCTTTTTTTCTGGCTATTCGATTTTTGCCCCGGGCACAGCCGGATCAGGCGTGGCATTGGTGATTTATTGTCTGTTGCCACCATTGAACGCGTGGGCGTGGGGGGCGTTGCTGATCGGGTTGTTTTTCGTGGGGGTTTATACATCCGGGGCATGCGAAAAATCCTGGGGTAAAGATCCCAGACGTGTGGTGATTGACGAGTTTGCAGGATTTTTTGTGACCGTGGGCCTGCTTCCGCAGTCGGTGTTGGTGGGCATTGTTGGCTTTGTCATATTTCGCATACTGGATATTATTAAGCCGCCACCTGCCCGACAGGTCGAGGCATTGCCAGGTGGATGGGGTATTGTGGCCGACGATGTGGTTGCGGGAATTTATGGACATTTAATTCTGATATTATGGCTGGCATTCGCACCTTTGTCGCTTTAGGGGTGTCCCTTTTTATATCGCTAAATTGTTTCTTGACGTATATACAAATGTTCACTATACTTGTCACACATTGTGCGGTGCAGAATACGAGAGGGGCTGCGCCGTGATCCCAAACCTTTTGTAAGGAGAGATTCAGATGGCCAAACGCAATATTAAAGGTACGCAACAAATGGATGGCAAGCAGCAAGCAATAGACAACGCTATTGCCCAAATCGAAAAGCAATTTGGACAGGGGGCAATTATGCGCCTGGGAGGCGAAGATGGGCAGCCCCTTGTCACAGAAGTTATTCCAACGGGATCTATAAGCCTGGATGTCGCATTGGGAGCAGGTGGCGTTCCCCAGGGGAGGGTGGTTGAGATATACGGTCCAGAAGGATCGGGCAAGACGACTTTGATTTTACACATTATTGCCGAGGCGCAAAAGCGCGGTGGGGCAGCGGCATTTGTCGATGCAGAACACGCATTGAATGTGGAATTGGCCGAGCGTCTGGGCGTAGATATCGAAAATTTATTGATCGCCCAGCCCGATACGGGTGAAGAAGCACTCGAGATTACGGATACTCTCGTGCGCAGTGGTGCTTTTGAGGTCGTGGCTTTAGACTCTGTGGCTGCTCTGGTGCCGCGCGCCGAACTCGAAGGTGAGATGGGTGACTCTCACATGGGCCTGCACGCCCGTCTGATGTCTCAAGCCCTGCGCAAACTCGTCGGATCAATCAGCCAGTCTAAAACCTGTGTGATTTTTGCCAATCAGATTCGCATGAAGATCGGCGTGATGTTTGGCAGTCCCGAAACGACCACCGGTGGCCGTGCGCTTCCGTTTTACGCATCGGTGCGTATAGATATTCGGCGCATTGGTTCTATTAAAGACGGGCAGGAGATTGTTGGCAATCGCGTTCGGATTCGCGTGGTAAAAAACAAGATGGCACCGCCTTTTAAGGAATGTGAAGTCGATCTGATGTTTGGCGAGGGTATTTCCAGAGAGGGCAGTTTGATCGATATGGCCGAATTGCACGGGATTATCAAGAAGAGTGGTACCTGGTTCTCTTATGGGGATGACCGGCTTGGTCAGGGGCGCGAAAATGTCAAGCGCCATCTGGGAGAGAACGCGGATTTATCTGCAAAAATCGAACGCGAGGTGCGCGAGATCGTGGGGCTTCCCGTTTCGATTGAGGAAGAACCCGCTTAAGTATGTTGTTGACATCTCAATTTTCTCTAATTTAATTTATTAAATGATGTTACGTATGTTCAAAAGACTGGGAATCTTTGCTGGTGACAATTCTATTTTTTTATTTTTCCAGGCCTTTAGAGAAATTGGGAAAGGATGTTGCAAATGTTTTTGAACAAGGGAATAGCGTTCATTGCTGCTCTTGTGTTGCTGTTATGCATGGGGCAACCCTCTGCTGCTTCTAATGCTGCGGCTACTGTTGCACAGTCTGCAGATGCGGATCTCAACGGCGATGGGATGGTTGGTTTTGCAGATTTTTTGATCTTTGCAAGCCTGTTTGGGGCGAATCAAGGCGATGATAGGTATGACGCCCGGGCCGATCTGGATGGGGATGGTGCGATAGGTTTTGGCGATTTTTTGATCTTTGCCAATGCCTTTGGCTCATCTGACTCTGGCGGTGGTAGCCCTGATCTCATTGTTATAGCGCCTTCGGTGAGCGACACCCTGCTGATGCCTGAGCAGATGTTTACGCTGAATGTGACGGTGCGCAACCATGGAAATGCACAAGCCTCTGAGACGACGCTGACGTATTACCTCTCGGCCGACGCGACAATCTCGACAGGTGATACAGAGGTTGGCACAGATGCGGTGGGCGGTCTTGCCGCTTCTGGAACCAGTGATAAATCAATCGGTCTGAACGCGCCATCGAGTGCTGGCATGTACTATTACGGTGCATGTGTGGCGAGTGTCAGTGGAGAGAGCAATACGGATAATAACTGTTCAGGTGGGGTGAGCATTACGGTTAGCGATGGTGGGGATGGTGGTCAAGGCGGTGATGGTGGGACGACCTTCGATCTGGATAGGAACAATAATCCGCAAGATATCCTCTATGCCAACGACCGATTCTATGTACTTGATCTGGAGGGTGCAAGAATCTATGGGTATGGGAGTGATGGTCAGCGCGATGCGACTGCCGACTTCCGTCTGGATAGCGGTGTCCCGCAGAGTATCACCTTTGCCAATGACCGGTTCTATGTGGTTGATGACGGGGATGATAAGGTCTATGGGTACACGAGTTCTGGTCAGCGCGATGCGGGGGCAGACTTTGATCTGGGTATCAGTGATCCGAGGGGTATCACCTTTGCCAATGACCGATTCTATGTGGTTAATGACGGGGATGATAAGGTCTATGGGTATGGGAGTGATGGTCAGCGCGATGCGGATGCGGGTTTCGATTTGGGTATCAGTGATCCAAGAGGTATCACTTATGCCAATGACCGATTCTATGTGGTTAATGACGGGGATGATAAGGTTTATGTGTACACGAGTGCTGGTCAGCGTGTTGCGGATGCAGACTTCCGTTTGTTTACCGGTGATCCGAGGGGTATCACCTTTGCCAACAACCAATTCTATATCGTTGATTTCTGGAATGATAAGGTCTATGGGCACGGGAGTGACGGACGGCGCGCTTCTGCTGCAGACTTCGATTTGCATAGCAATAACACGCCGCAGGGTATTACCTATGTCAACGACCGATTCTATGTGCTCGATGGGGATGATGGAAAGGTCTATGGGTATGGGAGTGATGGTCAACGCGATGCGGATGCAGACTTCGACCTGGTCAACAGTGATCCGTTTAGTATTACCTATGCCAACGACCGATTCTATGTGCTTGATTCCTCGGATCTAAAGGTTTATGTGTACACGAGTGCTGGTCAGCGTGTTGCGGATGCAGACTTCGACCTGGCTGGCAACAACAATGATCCATCGAGTATCACCTATGTCAACGACCAGTTCTATGTGCTTGATCCCGCAGGTGAAAAGGTCTATGTGTACACGAGTGCTGGTCAGCGCGATGCGCTTGCAGATTTTAATCTGACTAACAGTTCTCCGTCGGGTCTCACCTATGCCGATAATCTATTCTATGTGCTTGATTCCGCAGATGAAAAGGTCTATGTGTACACGGGGTCTGGTCAGCGCGTTGGAGCTGCGGACTTCGATGTGGCCATCAGTTCTCCGGTGGGTCTCGTCTATGTCAACGACCAATTCTATGTGCTTGATATCGAAGGTGCAAAGGTTCATTGGTACCCGAGTGTCGATCCAAGTCCCGATCTAATTGTTGTCTCGCCGTCGGCGAGCAATATCAGTCCGAGTCCCGACGAGTCCCTCAGTTTGAGCATTGCGGTTCGCAACCAGGGCGCGGGTTCTTCGGCTGCGACATCCTTGCGCTACTACCTTTCAACCGATGATTCGATTACAACGAGTGATACAGCGGTTGGCACGGATGCCATAGGTAGTCTCAATGCGGGGGATACGAGTCCTCAGTCAATTGACTTGAATGCGCCATCGAGTGTGGGGATATACTACTACGGCGCATGTGTCCAAAGCGTTAGCGGAGAGAGCGATACCGATAACAACTGTTCGAATGAGGTGCGTGTCTCGACTGCAAACTTCGTTCTGGATAGCGAAAACACTGATCCGGAAGGTATTACCTATGCCAACAACCGATTCTATGTAATTGATTCCAGGGATGCAAAGGTCTATGCGTACACGAGTTCTGGTCAGCGCGATGCGGCTGCAGACTTCGGTTTGGATAGTAGTGGTCCGGAAGATATCATCTATGCCAACAACCGATTCTATGTGCTTGATCGGGGGAGTGTGTCTGATCGGGGAGATGAAAAGGTTTATGCGTACACGAGTTCTGGTCAGCGCGATGCGGCTGCAGACTTCAACCTGGATAGCAATAACGGTACTCCGTCGAGTATGACCTATACCAACGACCGATTCTATGTGGTTGATTTTTTGACTGCAAAGGTTTATGCGTACACGAGTTCTGGTCAGCGCGATGCGGCTGCAGACTTCAATCTGGATGAAAACAATATTAATCCGTTTGGTATCAGCTATGTCAACGATCGATTCTATGTGGTTGATAACGGGGATGACGGGGGTGATCAGGTCTATGTGTATATGAGTTCTGGTCAGCGTGATGAGGATGCAGATTTCAATCTGACTAATACTGATCCGTTTGGCGCTGTCTATGCCAATAACCTGTTCTATGTAGTTGATAACGGGGATGACCAGGTCTTTGCTTACACGAGCTCCGGACAATAACGCACGGAGAACATGAGAAAGAAATAGCATTTTAGGCTTTGACAACAGAGTGGGTTTGCCTATTTTAATACCTGCTCTGTTGTTCTTTTTTAGCGAGAAAATGTCGTGAAATTAGAGTCTGATACGCCTGCATTGTTTGAGACCGATGAAGCGGTTGAAAAAGCCAAGGCGTATGTCTTGCGCTTGCTGAGCAGACGTGCTTATACAAAAAAAGAGATTTGCGACAAACTCGCTGCACGGGGTTATGAGCAAGGCGCGATTGAACAGACCCTCTCGATGCTCGAGCGTCTCAATTTAGTTGATGATGTGTTGTTTGCGCGTCAATTTGTGGAGCAACGGCTGCGATTGCGGCCTGCTGGACGCATGGCACTTGTGCGCGATCTTGTGCATCGGGGTGTTCCTGCTGAGATAATTGATCGCGTTTTGGACGATGTTTTGGCAGATATTGATATTGAAGATGTTGCACTTGATTTGCTGATGAGCAGGGCAAATCGCTACAGAGGATTGTCTCGTGAGAAAGCTCTCGGGCGGATGTACGGTTTTTTGGGGCGCAGGGGATTTGAGGTTTCGGTTGCGCGAGATGTCGCTCAAAAAGTGTGGTCTAAAATAGAAAATGAAGAGGGTTGAATAGAAGATGAAGACTGCTGTACAAATTCGCGAAGAGTTCCAGGCATTTTTTGAATCCAAAGGCCATACGCGGGTTCAAAGTGCGCCCCTATTGCCGCAAGACGATCCTACACTGTTGTTTACCAATGCGGGTATGAACCAGTTTAAGGATGTGTTTTTGGGCACCGGGCGTCGGCCTTATTCACGGGCGGTTGATACGCAGAAGTGCTTGCGGGTTTCGGGCAAACACAATGACCTGGAAGAAGTGGGGTTCAGCCCCAACCATCACACGTTTTTTGAGATGTTGGGCAACTGGTCTTTTGGCGACTATTTCAAAGAAGAAGCCATAGCGTGGGCGTGGGAGTTGCTCACAGATGTGTGGCAGTTGCCAAAAGATCGCATGTGGGCAACGGTGTTTGGTGGCGACGAGGAGGATGGTTTGGAGGCTGATGTGGAGGCTGAAAAACTCTGGACGCGCGTGACGGATTTGCCCGCCAATCGCGTGTTGCGTCTGGGCAAGAAAGATAATTTCTGGGAGATGGGGAGCACTGGTCCTTGTGGTCCGTGTTCTGAGATACACTTTTATCTCGGCGATGACCCGACGCAACAGGATGCCGTGCCGGATTTGGACTCTGAGGATTATGTCGAAATCTGGAATCTGGTTTTTATTCAGTACAATCGCGGTGCCGATGGCATATTGCAGCTTTTGCCAGCTCAGCACGTGGATACGGGGATGGGGTTTGAGCGGATTTGTTCGATTTTACAGGGTGTGCAAACCACTTATGATACGGATGTGTTTTTGCCAATTATTGGGGCGATCAGTGAGATTACCCGAAAGCCCTATAACAAAGACCATCAGGTACCCATACGCGTGATTGCCGATCATGTGCGTACACTCTCATTTGCAATCGCAGATGGGGTGCTGCCGTCCAATGAAGGGCGAGGCTATGTTTTGCGGCGGATTTTGCGCCGTGCCGCGCGGTTTGGGCGCTCGCTGGGGATGCATGAGCCGTTTATTTTTCGACTGGTAGAGACAGTTGTCAGTGAAATGGGTGTTGCTTTTCCCGAGGTGGCAGAAAAACGCGGTCATATTACGCGGGTGATTCGGTCTGAGGAAGAGGGATTTGGCAAAACACTGGATCGCGGACTGGAGATTTTCGACGCGATGCAGGCAAAAGGACATATTTCAGGAGCAGATGCTTTCCAGTTATACGACACCTATGGCTTTCCCATTGATTTGACGCGGTTGATGGCAGCCGAAAAAGGCATTGAGGTGGATGAGGAGGGCTTTGAAGCGCAGATGGCAGAGCAGCAGGAGAGGTCTCGTTTGGCGGCTTCTTTTCATTTGGAAGTAAGAGACCCAACAGTCACAAAGCTTCCTTCAAAACATTCGGAATTTGTAGGATACGAAACGCTCACATCCGATTCGCGCATTGTCGGTCAATCCGAGCAGGATGGGATGTTAAATCTCTATCTGGATATAACGCCTTTTTATGCCGAGTCTGGTGGGCAGATTGGGGATAAGGGTGAAATTGTAGGAGAAGGTGTGCGTTTTGAAGTAGAAACTACATTTAAGGCGGGAGAAGCTATTGTTCATCGCGGTCGTCTGTGCAATGGGCCGGCCGAAGGGCTGGTGGGGATGGATGTGAAGGCGCATGTCGATGCTGAAACCCGTTTGAATACAGCGCGCAATCACACGGCTACGCATCTGATGCACCGCGCTTTGCGGCAGGTATTGGGCGATCATGTACACCAGGCCGGTTCACTGGTTGCTCCAGATAGGTTGCGCTTTGATTTTACGCATTTTGAAGGTGTAACGCCCGCACAATTAGACGATATTGTAGGCATTGTCAATGATGCGGTCAGGCGGGATTGGGCTGTCGATATTTCTTTTGATACGTTGGATCGCGCCGTGGAAATGGGTGCGATGATGTTGTTTAGCGAAAAATATGGCGATGAGGTGCGCATGGTGCAGGTGGGGGATTTTAGTCTGGAGTTGTGCGGTGGCACGCATGTGCAAAGCACCGGGCAAATCGGGCTGTTTCAGCTCACGCAAGAGACGGGTACCGCAGCTGGCGTGCGGCGCATTGAGGCGGTTACCGGGCCGGGAGCAGAAGCCCTCGTGCGCGAACAAAAGAAAATTTTGACCGATCTCTCGTCGCAACTGAGTGCATCGGCATCGGAATTGTCGGATAAGGTCGCGCACCTGATCGCGCACAATCGCGAACTCGAGCGCGAGTTGCAGAGCTTGCGGCGCGAGCAGGCCGGTTCAGAGATGGATATGCTGGTGAGCAGTGCTCTGAATGTAAACGGCGTGCGCGTTGTGGCCGCCGAGGTCTCGCCATCCGATATGGAGGGGTTTCGCACAATGGGCGATGGCTTGCGCGATGCCCTGGGTACAGAGGGCGTTGGCGTGATTGGCGCGAATTTAAATGGCAAGGCATCGCTTCTCGCTGTGGTGACGGACGATCTGATCGGTCGGGGTGTGCAGGCCGGCAATGTTGTCAAAGCCATCGCACAGATTGTGGGTGGCGGTGGCGGTGGTCGTCCCCATCTGGCGCAGGCCGGTGGCAAGTTTCCCGAAAAGATCGGAGAAGCTCTGGCGCAAGTGCCCCACATCATTCGGGCACAGGTGGGAGGGTGAGTGCCTCAATGTCGATATTTGAACAGTTGGTGGCTATTCGCAATCGTCGCGGGGCGGGGTTTTTGCCCTATCTGGATCCCGATAGGCTCGACAAAAAAGATCTGGGGCGCACGGCCTCTCTTTGCGAAGCGCAAGGAGCAGACGCCATTTTGATCGGCGGCAGTTTTTTGTTATCCACCAATTTTGATCGCATGGTGCGCGAGGTCGTAAGCGCTGTAGATATTCCGGTGATTATATTTCCCGGTGATACCAACCAGATCTCAGCGGCTGCTGATGCGATTATGTTTTTGTCGCTTATCAGTGGACGCAATCCCGAATTGCTTATTGGGCAACACGTTAAGGCCGCGCCAATTTTGAAAGCACACGGCTTAGAGGCGATTGCAACCGGCTACGCGCTCGTGGATACCGGGCAGTTGACCACAGCCGAATACGTGAGCAACACACGTCCCTTGCCGCGCGACAAACCCGAGATTGCAATGGCACACGCTCTTGCCGCTGAGTATTTGGGTATGCAATGCGTGTATTTGGATGCTGGCAGCGGGCCAGAGTTGATGGTACCTGAAAAAATAGTACAGGCAGTTTGTAGTTATGTGTCGATTCCCATAATTGTCGGCGGTGGCATTCGCGATCCCGAAGCTGCGGCAAAACGGGTCGCCCTGGGTGCATCTTTTGTGGTGGTTGGCAGTATTTTTGAAGAAACGGGCTGGGATGCCGCATTGATTGGCGCGTTTTCCTCTGCCATTCACTGTCTCGACTGAGTCCATTTTTTTTACAATTGGGGATGGTCGTTACCGTCTTTGCGGACGGTTTTTTTATGCGAGCGTATTGTTATGGCTATTTCATCTGGTGCAGTGTTGTGTTACGGTGTAATGGGTATCGATCAAATCGTGCAAGTGGCCTGGTTTCCTGAGCGCAATGGACACACGCGCGCGTTTCGCGACGAAGAATTTGTCGGTGGGGAAGCGACCAATACAGCGGTGACGTTGAGCGGGTTGGGGGTCAATGTGCGGTTGATGGGGTGTGCATTGGGCGATGACCGCAGGGGCGCGCTTTTTTGGCGCGCAATGCGTCAATTTGATGTGGATATCCGCAGGCTCGATATAGATCCAAGTGTTCGCACCGGGCACGCTGTTATCCTGTCTGACGTCAATGGTGGGCGAACGATTTGTGGACATTTCCCCGATGTGCGTAGCAGGCCACTAACTGAGGCGGATCTCGATGGTGTTGCCCTGTTGTCGGTCGATCCTTTTTTGGGTGAAAATGCAGTCCGAGCAGCTCAAATTGCGCGGGCTTGTGATGTGACGGTGTTTGCTATTGAACTGACGCCCGATCATCCGCTTGCAAAATTCTGTGATGTGGTGATAAATTCTGACGGCTTTATGCGCCGACACCGAATGGGCATGCCTTCGGATGTGGCGGTCGGGCTTTTGAAGGCGGGTATAGAAACTGTGGTGATTACCAGGGGAAAACAGGGATGTCAGGTTTTTCAGGAAAATGGCAATAGTTTTGAACAGCCCGCATATCAGGTCACTGCGCGCGATACAACAGGAGCGGGAGATGCCTTTCGAGCCGGTCTTATTTACGGGTATTTGCAGGGCTGGACGCTGACGCGCAGTGTGCAATTTGCCAGTGGAAGTGCGGCATTGACCTGTACCAGGGCCGGTGGTGCAGGCCATATTCACGGGGAAGAACAGGTCTTGCAACTGATTGCTGAAGATTGAATTTCAAATGTTTCTGATTATGGGTGATAGATACGATGCTGGAACGACGGGCTACGGTAAAAAACAAACTGGGTATTCACGCGAGACCCGCGGCTTTACTGGTACAGGCGGCGGCTAAATTTACTTCTGAAATTACACTGGAAAAAGATGGTCTGGCAATTAATGGCAAAAGCATTATGGGTGTGATGATGTTGGCTGCGGAAGTGGATTCTGTGATCACGGTGCGGGTTGAAGGTGAAGATGCCTGCACCGCACTGGATCATATCGTCGAAATGATCGAATCAAAATTTGACTGAGCTATGAAATATCTCAAAGGCATACAGGCGTCTCCGGGCATTGCAATTGCACCGGTATATTTATACGATCCAGAAGAGTTTCCCGTGGATCAACGCCGGATAGATCCTCGCGATATTCCCGCAGAAAAAACGAGACTGCAGGAGGCAATCAAAGCAGTATCCGAGGATTTGGCGGCAACGCGGGCGCATGTCGAGGACATACTGGGCAAAGAGCACGCGCAGATATTCGACGCGCATCTGCTCATGTTGCAAGACCCCATGCTTCTCGAGCTTACATATCCACATATAGAAAAATATAATGCTGAATACGCTTTCTGGACGACTTTCCAGAATCTGCGTCGTCAATTTGAAGCGTTTCAAGATGATTATTTGAGAGAACGCGGTGCTGATTTATTGGGCATTACAAAGCGGGTATTGGCCAAATTGGGGAATTGGGAAAAAGCCGGATTAGACCGATTGCCCGACAAATCAATTGTCGTTGCACGCGATTTGCTGCCCGATGATATGGCGCACTTGCAACCCGACCGAGTTTTGGGGCTTGTGACAGAGGTTGGTGGTTCCACGTCTCACGCAATTATTCTGGCGCGCGGGTTAGAGATTCCCGCTGTTGTCAGCGTTGCCAACGCGCTATCTAATGCGCGTATTGGCGATGTGGCAATAGTAGATGGTCACCGCGGGCATTTGATACTTAATCCGGATGATAAAACACTCGCGCAGTATCGGGATCTGGCTGAAAAACTGAGAAGGCGAAAAGCCGGGTTGGTCGATTCCCGAGATTTGCCCGCCCAGACTGAGGACGGTGTTCGGGTCGCGTTGCAGGCCAATGTAGAATTGCCCAGCGAGGTGCATTCTGCGATGGATTACGGTGCTGAGGGCGTCGGGTTGTACCGCACGGAATATCTCTATCTCTCCAGCGATATTTTGCCCGATGAGGCCTCGCAGGTTACTGCTTATTCGCAAATGGCCAAGCGCATTGCGCCACATCCCCTCGTGATTCGCACCCTGGATCTGGGGGGCGATAAAATGTCGCATGTGCTCAATACACAGACAGAGATGAATCCCTTTTTGGGGCTGCGTTCCATCCGGCTGACGTTGAGGCACCGCGATCTTTTCAAAGTACAGCTCCGGGCAATTTTAAAAGCGAGTGCCGTTGGCAATGTGAAGTTGATGTTGCCTCTGATTTCGGGGATTGACGAATTGCGCGAGGCCCTTGCCGTGCTCAATGATGTGCGCGAAGAACTGACGCGAGAAGGTGTGCCTTTTGATCCTCAGTGTCCCGTTGGAGTTATGATCGAAGTCCCTTCTGCGGCGCTGATAGCCGATCAATTGGCAAGGGAAGTCGATTTTTTCAGTATTGGCACCAACGACCTGATCCAGTACACGCTTGCTGTTGATCGCGGCAATGATCTCGTCTCGTATTTATTCGATCCGTTTCACCCCGCGGTGTTGCGATTGATCAAGATCGTGGTCGATGCTGCGCACGAACAAAATATACCGGTGACTGTTTGCGGCGAGATGGCGGGCGATCCGCGTTCTGGACTGTTGCTGATGGGCCTGGGGGTTGACAAGCTGTCGATGACGCCTTCGGCATTGCCCGAGGTCAAACGCGCAATTCGCAATACATCCTTTAAGCGGCTTCAGGCACTTGGCGAAGATGTGCTCAATATGCATGAGGTCACAGATATTCGGGCGCGTGTAAACGCCACTTTATCCGATGATAATGAGACGTTCGTTGGTGGGGAAAGTGGTGAGAATACACTACAAATGAGATTGTCATTGTTCTGATTTTTTATAGGAGTGGGCTTTATGGGCCGTTTGTTTACGTCGGAATCAGTTTCTGAAGGGCATCCAGATAAGGTGGCAGATCAAATTTCGGATGCGGTGCTCGATGCTATGTTGAAGAAAGATCCCAAATCGAGGGTGGCTTGTGAAACGCTGGTGACAACCGGGCTTGTGGTAGTCGCAGGGGAAGTGACCAGTAAGGCAGTTGTAGATTTTCAGTCGCTGGTGCGCGGTGTGATTAAAGAGATTGGCTATACGGATTCGAGCTATGGATTTGATTACAGAAGCTGTGCTGTGTTGGTGGCTTTAGACCAGCAATCGCCCGATATTTCACAAGGGGTAACAGCGGGAGAAGGGTTGCACGCCGAGCAAGGAGCGGGCGATCAGGGAATGATGTTTGGATATGCGTGTCGAGAAACACCAGAATTAATGCCTTTGCCCATTACCCTGTCTCACCAATTGGTGGCAGAACTCGCGCAAATTCGCAAAGACAAAGGGCTTTCGTATTTGCGCCCTGATAGCAAAGCACAGGTGACAGTGGAATACGATAGGGACGATCCGGTTCGCGTTCACACAGTGGTGGTTTCGACGCAGCACGATGAAGAGGTATCGCACGAGCAGATTGTAAGGGATGTGAAGGAGAAAGTTATTCGCGAGGTGGTGCCCACGCATCTTCTGGATGGGGATACGATTTATCACGTCAACCCAACCGGCAAATTTGTGGTAGGTGGGCCACACGGCGATTGTGGATTGACCGGAAGAAAAATTATTGTGGATACGTACGGTGGGATGGGACGTCACGGCGGCGGGGCGTTTTCCGGCAAGGATCCGAGCAAAGTAGATCGCAGTGGGCATTATGCCGCGCGCTGGGTCGCAAAAAATGTCGTGGCAGCGGGCCTCGCATCTCGATGTGAAGTGCAATTGGCCTACGCTATTGGGGTGGCAAAACCCGTTTCGGTCGCCGTAGATACGTTTGGCACGGGCAAAATTGAAGAATCAAAAATCGTCGCTTTGATTAAGGAACACTTTGATCTGACGCCTTCTGGCATTATTGCAGCACTCGAGTTGACCAGGCCCGTGTATCGTTCTACAGCTGCTTATGGGCATTTTGGACGCGGAGAATTTACATGGGAGCAGACGGGTAAAGCCCAGGTATTAAAAAAAGCTGCTGGGCTGTAATATTCTTTGCACGCCAATTCTTTTTTAGCGCGGAATTCACTTCCGCGCTTTTTTTATATGGCGTTTTGGAAAGGTTTCATCTTTCGAGATCGTATTGTTTTATTTTTTTGTGCAAGTTGGTGCGCTCAATGCCCAGGGCATTGGATGCGCGTGTGACATTTCCACCATGTCGCTCCAGTGCTTCGGCAATGTAGTGTCGCTCAACGGCCTCGCGTACCTGACGAAGCGTTTTTCCCGCACCGAGATCCGGGAAAGAATCGGGTTGTTTTGGAATGGACATACCATCTAAAGCGGGTAGATCTTCGGGGTAGATGGTGTCTCCTGGAACCATAATTGAAAGGCGTTCAACCAGGTTTTTCAGTTCGCGGATGTTGCCGGGCCAGTCGTATTGCAAGAGCAGGTCTCGCGCTTCTGCCGATAGTGCTTTGGGTAAAAATCCATTTTCTTCGGCATAGGCGTTGAGGAAGTGTTCGGCCAACGCGGGGATGTCTTCGCGGCGCTCCCGCAAGGGCGGCGCTGTCAATGGCACCACATTCAGGCGAAAGTAGAGATCTTCTCGAAATTTGCCCTGCTCGACTTCGGCGTGCAAGTTTTTGTTTGTCGCAGCGATGACGCGCACATCTACCCGAAAGGTTTTGGCACCGCCTACCCGTTCAAATTCACCCTGCTCGAGTGCGCGCAAAACCTTGGCCTGTACCGACAGGCTCATGTCGCCAATTTCATCGAGAAATAACGTCCCGCCATCGGCCTGAAGGAATTTGCCATCGCGCGTTTTGACCGCGCCGGTAAATGCGCCTCGATCACTTCCAAACAATTCGCTTTCAATGAGTTCTTCGGGGATGGCAGCACAGTTTACTTTGACAAAGGAATTTTTCGCTCTGTGACTCATTTTGTGCACAGCGCGGGCAATGAGTTCTTTACCTGTGCCGCTTTCACCGAGGATGAGGACACGCCCATTGGTGGGGGCAACCCGCGCGATCTGGTTGCGAATTTCTGTCAGGGCAAGACTTTGCCCCACCATTTCATAGCGACTCTCAATTTGTTGCTTGAGGTGGCGATTTTCCGCGGTGAGTTTTCGCGTTTGAAGGGCGCGAGAAATCGCCATGAGCACTTTGTCGCGATCGAGGGGTTTTTCCAGGAAATCATAAGCTCCTCGTTTGATGGCGAGAACGGCGTTTTGCACATTGCCGTGTCCCGAAATCATGATGACTGCCAGATTGGGACGCACTTCGAGAAGTTTGGGCAAAAGATCGAGGCCATTGATCTCTGGCATAACAATGTCGAGCAAGACCAGGTGAATGCGTTCTTTTTTTATTACGTCAAGACCCACTTGTGCCGAGGCACAGGGGAAGACCTGATAGCCTTCACCCGATAGGATCATGTCTAAGGTTCGGCGGATATTTCTTTCGTCGTCAATAATGAGAATATTTTGGTTCATCGCTGTTCCTCCGGTTGCGCTATGGCTCGGTCGGGAATGGGGAGTTGAAGGTCGAATTGCGCGCCTCCTGTAGGGGCATCTTTGACCGAGATGTGCCCCCCGTGATCTTCAATGATATTGTGTACTACGGCAAGGCCCAGGCCCATACCGCTTTCTTTCGTGGAGACATAAGGTCGGAAGATGCGTGCGCGGTCTTCTAAAGGAACACCAGGCCCGCTGTCAATTACGGACAGTATAGCCGTGTCGTCAGACGTGCGCGTGCGTATCTCGATCTGGCCGTTTTTGCCAGAGGCGTCAAGACTATTTTCTATCAGATTAATCAGCACCCGGCGCATCTGCTCAATGTCCAGTTCAAGCGCGGGCTGATTTTCCTCCAGGTCGAGGTGAATATGGGCATCCGGGTAGAGGCGAACGACATTGTTTACACACTCATTGAGGTCGCTGGGAGATAGCGAGAGAGACGGCATGCGGGCAAAGTTGGCAAATTCTTGAACCAGAGATCTGAGATTTTCGACTTCTTCTGTGACGATTTCTGTGCAGTTGGTTACAAATTGTTGATACGCGGGATCATTGCCAGAATATTTATCGCGCATTTGCTGCACGGCAAGTTGAATGGGCGTTAACGGATTTTTTATTTCGTGAGCCAGGCGCCGCGCAATTTCTCGCCAGGCTGCAATTTGCTCAGCTTCAAGTCTTTTGCGCCTGTTTTCTACAAGGTCTTGTGCCATCTGGTTAAAGGACTCGATAAGTAAGCCGATCTCGTCATCTCTGCCTTTGGGAATGCGGTATTGCAGGTTATCGCGTCCCATTTCTCGCGTGCCTTTAAGCAGTGCGTTAAGCGGGCGCGTGATCCCAAAGCCAATGCGAACGCCAATCACAGATGCCAGAAGGACAACGCCTGTTGCGGCGACGAGAAAGGCGAGTAGAAAAGCAGTGCGCAGATCGGCTTCTGCCATTTCAATATGTTTGTACGTATGTACGGCATTTTCAACATCGATGAGTGCCTCGAGTGAAAGCCGGGCAGTTAGTGCGCGTTGCGAATCGGGAAGGGCGAGTACCAGTTGCAGTTGATCGTTTTCTACTTTGGAGACCACAGGACCTTGTGAAAGGTCTGTGTCGATTTGCTCGATAGGCGAAATACGGAGGGGCAGGTCGTCGAGGCCGGCATCTGCAAATGCGGCGTGTAAGGCATTGAGGTCGCGGTGAGGCGGTGCAGACAAAAGTTGCCCAATGTCCTGAAGTTGCCGTTTTTTGGCGTCGTAGTTCTCTTTTGCCAAAGAAAGCGCACTGGTCAGCGCACTGCCCATCTCGAGATTGACGTTGGTCTGAAGGCTCAGCGCCAAAAAATGTCGTGCGAGTAGCGCGAGTAGGAGCGTCGTGCCCAATGCCAGACCAATCAGGGAGGCGATGATGCGCCAGCGCAAGGGAATAGATCTCATGGTTGTGTCTCCAGGCAGAGCGTTATTCAGTCAGAAGATGTGGGAGTGCGCTGGGGCGAAATCTGAACAGGTCAATCCATTCGGGAGATGTGGATCTGTCCAGAGAGAAAAAAAATTCGAGGAAACTGCCTTTTTCGATTATCTTGAGCCATTGTCGCGTGCGTTCTCGTTGCTCGGGTGAGATCGGGTTTACGTCTATCCGCACCTGTAAAGAGATAGGCTCGTCGGGAAAGGGAAGCCGAGCCAGTGCGACTCCCTGAAGTTCAGAACACGCATGTCGAATGTCTTCAAAATGAGATGTAATCTGCGTGTCTGGGTGTGCGGATTGCCGGATGAGGCGATATTGCCCTTCCCAGATGTCGTGTTCCAAACGCCTGAGCAGACTGCTTTGTCCCAGATTATTCCCGCGGCCTGTCCGCAGGCGAAATTGCACGGCGATAGATGTCGTCATGCCCGATTCAATGGCGTCAATCGTTCGCTTTGAAAAGAGAGAATCGATGGTTGCATCAAGGCGCAGGGTATCGGATTGCACATAAATATAAAGACTGTCTTGCGGTATGTGTTGTGCAATTACGGGTTGCACGCTTGCCAGCGCGCAAACTGTGAGTGTTTGGATGAAGAACCGGGTCATCTCTTCCTCACAGACCAATCTTGACGCCGGCAAAGCGGTGTGATTTTACGATGAGTGTTCCCGTGCTAATTCCAAAGCTGATATCTACGCGGTTAAAGAGGAGCATGCCCACGCCAAAGGCGAAGTCGGCATCTCGCCGATTTTTGCTATTTACAGAGCGATGTACACCACCGCTTTCGGCAAAGGCATATACCCGCCCCAGGGTTTTGAGATCGATGGCATAGAGGGCTTCAGTCGCAAAAAACAAGGTGCCGCCTTCTGGCCCAATAACGCGGCGTTCTATGCCTCTGAGTTGATTATTCCCATCGAGATAAAAGCGTTCGTAAAAGGGCGGACTTCCCCAGATGCCCCCTGTTTTGACGCCGAGCGAGAGGATGTGTCCTGCAGTAATTTGCTGGTGCCGATAGAGTTCCGTGCGAAGTTTGATATAATTTGCAACTGATCCCAGTAGTTTGGAAGATAGCGTGAGTCGGGCGTTAAAATCCGTGCCTTGTCTCCAGATCGCGCTTACGGGTTGTTTGAACAGATTAAAAGAAAGTGTGGAGAGGGTTTCCCGCCCTACGGCGGCTTTAATTTCATTGGCGAAGATCCCACCGCCTGTGGGGATAGAAGGATGTTGAAAATCGCCGATTTGTATGGCTTCAAAGGCGTATTTTAAGACGAAATGGTAGGCGCGCAGGGGAGAGGGTTGACCAAAACCCATAGCAAATCCGATGCGTTCGAGATCGTAGCGCCCCCTGATATCGGGGTTTCGATCGCGAAAGATGTCGCGGTCTGCAGAAGACCCCGTTACTTGAATGTGAAATGCCTGATTGGTTTTGAGAAAGAGCGGATCGCTGTAGTGGAACCCCCAGTATTTGAAGCGTTCTCCCAAACCGTATTCTACGCCGACTAATTTCCCCTCGCCACGCAGATTGGCATAATGCGCATTTGCGGACGCGCCAAAGCCATCGAGTTCGGAATATTCAAGGCTCAGGCCCAGATCGCCAAAGCGCTTTTCCTGTACATAGACCACGAGAATGGCTTTGCCTTTTTCTGCACCGGGCTTGACATTGACATATGCAGTTCGGAAAAGTAGCAATCGCTCGAGGATTACGCGGCAGCGGTCGATATCCCCCTCGTGCAGGTTATCCCCCACTTTTATGGGTAAGACCTGGCGAATGATTTCAACACGGGTTTTTTCATTGCCGCGCACTTCAATCTTTTCTATTTCGTGCCCAATTTGTCCCAGAGCAGGGGTGGCAAACAAGCAGAGCAAGATGAGATATTTGTACATGCTGGTAGCACTCTTGTGGTTTTTGAATTTTTAGATATAATTATGCAAAATCCGTGCCCGTGTCTTGTGGTCTTTCTTAGATAAAAATAAAATTTGAAAAAATAAGAAGTTGTGCGTATATCTAATGTCTGAAACCCGATATGCGTTGTGTGAAACAATACGACATGTGTATCTTTTTTGCAACAGGATTGCGGAATAACATTCTGGAGGGTGTAAATGATGTCGGTTTCTCGTATTCTCGAAAAACTCAAGCGCGATGGGTTTTACGTGGTTGAAAATGTGATTCCCGAAGATGAGGTGGATACCGTGCGGCAAGCCATAGTGGCAGCACAGGCGCGAAAACACGCGGAGTCAGAGGCGGCACTGGCCGCAACCCGGGCGCGGGGACATCGCGTTGGTGCAGAGGGGGTGGCGAGTTTGCGGCAGGTGATTAATGATACGCAGATTTTCGCCCCTTATCTGGCAAGTCGAAAGATGATGGATGTGGTGGATGCGTTGTTTGGACCTTATGCGCGCGTTTCTTGCACGGATTGTGTGATCAATTATCCGGGCAATGAAAGGGGGTACTGGCACGCGGATTGGCCGTATAATGCGACCAATGCGTCTCATGTTCCCGCGCCGTATCCCGATGCGTTATTGCATTTGTCGTCTATCTGGATGTTGACGGCGTTTAATGAGAAAAATGGCGGGACATTTCTCGTGCCGGGCAGTCATCGATGGCTCGATAACCCGGCGGCAGGTGGGATGGAGGATGTGGATCAGGATGCGCCGTATCCCTCCGAGATGCAGGTGAAGGGCGCAGCGGGCAGTGTGCTGATTTACGATAGCAGATTGTGGCATGCAGTGGCATCAAATCAGAGTGACCAACCGCGCGTGGCTTTGATTGTGCGCTATGCCCCGTGGTGGTTGAATTTGAATCCGTCGCATATTGGCAAACCCGAGCACGAGATGATGGTGGTGGAGACAGGTGGCAAGAATTACGAATCTACGCCATTGCAAAGGGAGGTTTACGACGGGTTGCCGGAAGATGTGAAGCCTTTGTACCGTCACTGGGTCGAACAATAGATGGAGGTGCGATAATGACCCCAGAGCAAAAGTATTTCTTCGATTTGACGGGATATTTGCACTTAGAGGGCGTAGTGACAGGAGATGCGTTGGCACAAGCGCAAGCAGCGGCTGATCGGTATATGCAAGCATCAGATGAGGATTTGCCGCCGGGTTTTCAGGTAGATCGCTTGCGAAATCATTTTATCTGGCACTTCTATGGTTTTGCCTTTGACCGCTCGCTGGAGGCTTTGACGCGACATCCCAAAGTGTGGCCGATTGTGAAGGCGCTGATGAATGATCGCCCGCGTTTGACGAGTGGCAATTTGATGGTGAATAATCACACGCACGAATTTCATCCCCTGCATTCGGCACGGGAGAGCCCCAGCAAAGGACCTGAAGCACCGTATTATCTGGCTCGAGACGGAAAATGTCTGTGCGATCATCTGGTGGTGTTTTTTTATTTGACGGATGTGTATGAAGACGATGGTGGGTTGATTGTTCTTCCCGGTTCCCACACGCG